>JAYTVV010000321.1:0-11111 GCA_043743795.1 Geobacteraceae bacterium | reverse complement strand
CTACATCAACGAAGGCGACTATTCCTGAAGTTTCAGCTGCTGCCTGGTTGAACGAGCGTGTTGAGCTGAATAGCCCCGCCAAGGTCAGTCACTTTGCCGGAACAACTCCATGTTTGGTGGGTCCGCTGGCTCGTCTGTCGCTATCGATGCCGACGGCGTATGCAGCGCATTTCAAGGATGCTTCGATACGGTCAACGCTGAAAGCCAGAATAATTGAACTTCAACAGGCGGTGGAGCGGGCTCAAGATCTGATTGAACTGCTGCGGGAAGGTAACCTGAAGCGCGAGCTGCCTGTCACACTGATTTCAGCATACGGTACGGGGACGTCATTAATAGAAGCACCGCGAGGAGTTCTTCTGCACAGCTACAGTTTTGATGAGCATGGCATCTGCACTAATGCAGATATTATCACCCCGACAGCCATCAATCAGGGGGCAATGGCAGCATCATTGAAAGATCTCCTTATCGCTATGGATGGCGCTGAGTATGAACAGGTCAGAACTGCTGCTGAAATTTTGATCCGCTGCTACGACCCGTGCATATCCTGTGCAGTTCATTAACTCCTCTTTAAATTTTTCGTTTACCGTTCTCCTGCTCTTATGGCTGGACATAAAATGCGTGAGATATGCAGCGTCAGGTCTTGCAAGGCACAGGGTATCTGTTCTATAATCCAAGGTTGATATTGCATTTCGAATTACTGGAGATCTTACCGTGAATCCACGATTACCTGCCGAATGGGAGATTCAAGATGGCGTGCTGATGGCATGGCCGCATGAAGGAACTGACTGGGCGTATATGCTGGATGATGTCCGCCCGGTTTTCGTTGATATTATCCGCCATATTACCCGCTTTGAACGGGTTCTTCTGACAACGCCGGATGCCGCGTCTGCAGCGGACTATCTCAGTAAAGCAGGTGTCGAGCTCACCAGCGTCACTTTCTGTGAAATACCGAATAATGATACCTGGTCGCGGGACTTCGGCCCGATTACCGTTATTTTCAATAACAAACCGACCCTTTTGGATTTTGGTTTTAATGGCTGGGGACTCAAGTTTCCCGCTCATTTTGATAACCTTATTTCAAAACGTCTTAAGGAGTGCGGACACTTACTTCCCAACATCAATACAATCGGCTTGATCATGGAAGGTGGCAGTATTGAAAGTGATGGTCTCGGAACGATACTGACAACCGCTGAATGCCTGCTCTCACCCAACCGCAATCCTCAGCTGAACACGAGCGAAATTGAACAGGCACTGGCCTCGCTTGTCGGCGCGAAACGCATACTCTGGTTGAATCATGGAGCTTTGGCAGGTGATGACACTGATTCTCATGTTGACACTCTTGCCCGTATCTGTCCGAACAACACCATCGTGTATCAGGCATGTGACAACCCGGTCGATGAACATTTTGAACCATTGAAACTGATGGAATCTGAGCTGAAAGCGTTTACGGCACCTGATGGCTCCGCCTATCGTTTAATTCCCCTCCCCTGGCCAAAAGCGCGTTTTGATGAACAGGCTCACCGACTCCCGGCTACCTACGCCAATTTTCTCATTATCAACGGTGCAGTGCTGATACCGACCTATCGTGACCCCGAGAATGACACTACAGCTCTGGAGCGCATTGCACAGGCTTTTCCCGGCCGCGAAATAATCGGCATTGACTGTCTGCCGTTGCTTGAACAGCATGGTTCCCTGCATTGTGTGACCATGCAGCTTCCACAGGGGGTTCTGGCATGACATCAATCATTACAGCTGCCATGATTCAGCAAAGCTGTACCGATTGCCGTGAGGATAATCTTACTAAAACAGAGCAGATGATTCGTACGGCAGCAGCATCCGGGGCACAACTTGTGGTGCTGCAGGAACTGCATACCTCCACCTATTTCTGTCAAGTTGAGTCCCCGGACCTGTTCGATCTGGCGGAACCAATCCCCGGGCCTTCCACAGAGTTTTTTGGTGCCGTGGCCAAAGAACTGGGAATAGTCATCGTTGCATCACTCTTTGAACGACGTGCGGCCGGACTGTACCATAATACGGCCGTTGTCTTTGAAAAAGACGGTTCTATTGCCGGAATCTACCGTAAAATGCATATACCGGATGATCCCGGTTTTTATGAAAAGTTCTACTTCACTCCCGGAGACCTTGGTTTTAATCCGATCAAAACCTCCATCGGCACATTGGGCGTGCTGGTTTGCTGGGATCAGTGGTATCCTGAAGCTGCCAGGTTAATGGCTCTGGCGGGAGCAGATCTGTTGATTTATCCAACCGCCATCGGCTGGGACCGGAGCGACACGGCGGAAGAACAGCAGCGACAATATGACGCCTGGGTTACTGTGCAGCGTGGACACGCTGTCGCTAACGGCTTGCCGCTTCTGGCTGTCAACCGGGTCGGTTTTGAATGTTCACCCGTACTGTCGGATATCGGCATTCAGTTTTGGGGTGGTAGTTTTGCGGTTGGTCCACAGGGAGAATTTCTGCAGAAAGCATCACAGGAATATGAAGAAATTATTATGGCCGAGATTGATTGCAAGAGAAGCGAGCGGGTGCGCCGTATCTGGCCGTTCCTGCGTGATCGAAGAATCGACGAATATGGTGATGTATTGAAACGTTTCAGAGACTAGAGGACCCGGTACTGTGTTAATCAACCTTGTTTCAATGCACCCCTGCCCTTCTCCGCAGTCGATTCCTCTTGCGAATGCTTTTCTTAAGGCATTCGCACTCAAGAGCGATATTGCCATTGAGTTGGTGGATTTCTTTCTCGGCGAGGACCCTGCCACCTGCGCCGCAAAACTGGCCTCACCGTTCCCGGATGCAGTCGGCTTTTCGTTATACGTCTGGAATCGCGATTTCAGCATCGAAATTGCAACTGAATTGCGCCGAAATAATCCTTCAATCAAGCTTTTCTGTGGTGGCCCGGAAGTAACCGCTGATCCGGTTTCCCTCACACGTGGAGGAGTTTTTGATTTCGTTATTATTGGTGAAGGAGAAGTGCCCTTTTTATCCGTCTGTCAAACACTGGCAGATGGGGGAGATTTCTTAAAAATCCCCGGCGTTCTCTCAGCCAACTCCGCCATTACATCGCCACCATCGCCACTCACACTTCTGGATGTGATTCCATCTCCGTATCTTACCGGTATCATTGATACTTATACTACTTCGGGAATACTATGGCAGTTATCGCGCGGCTGTAGTTTCACCTGTGATTTCTGTTTTGATTCACGGGGAATCCATGGCGTACGACATTTTTCGCTGGAAAGAGTTGAAGCGGAGTTACACCATTTTGCTGCAACCGGCGTCAGGCAGATATTTGTGCTTGATTCAACGTTTAATATTAATCCAAAGCGAGCAAAAAAACTGCTGCAGATGATTAAGAATAGTGCGCCGGATATTCATTTTCATTTTGAAGTGCGCAGTGAATTTATTGATCGTGAAATGGCAAAGCTTTTTTCACAGATTGCCTGTTCACTGCAAATAGGATTACAGAGTGCAAATCGTGAGGTTCTCAAGCATGTTGGCCGATCATTTGACAAATCTGACTTTACTGCAAAGGTCGGGTTGTTAAACGAGAGCGGTGCCGTGTTCGGCTTTGATCTGATTTATGGACTGCCGGGAGACACCCTGGATGGTTTCCGTGACACCCTTAATTACGCCCTGTCGCTCTATCCGAATCATCTGGATATTTTCCCGCTTGCTGTTCTGCCGGGAACAAAGCTTGCGGCACGCGGGTCGTCACTGAATATGCTCTGGGACTCAAAACCTCCCTATATTCTGACGGCAACCGACAGTTTTACCATCTCTGACATGACAACGGCAGCCAACCTGGCTACAGCATGCGATATTTTATATACACGCGGCAAAGCGGTGGCATGGTTTAACGCCGTCGTCACGGCACTTGCTCTCAAACCGTCAGATGTACTGCAAAAGTTCAGCGACTGGCTGATTACCGGCAAGGGTATTAACATTAAAGAAACCGACTTTAGTGACGACGAAATTGGGGAAATGCAGTATTTTTTTCTTACACATCTATTCAGCAGCAAAAAAATGAAAAAATTTACGCCGCTTGTGCTTGATCTGGCGCGCTATCACAATCAGTATGCTGCCGTGTTGCTTGCGCAGATGCCGGAACCGGCCAATGAAGCAGGGTTACCGGTTAATTTGTGTGAGGCAAATTTGGTCTTGGCTCCATCAGTGAGAATTGCTGATTTTACGTATGATATTGAAGAATTGCTTGATTGTGGAGAACCACAGATTTACTGGATGTATGAAAACCTCCGGCAGTCGGGCTCTCAAGCCGTTATCTATCGTTCCAGGGATATGGTATGTACTGAATCACTTGCCGAGCCGTACATACTGTTGTTGAAACAGATACGTGATGGAAGTGGTAAGGTCATCACAAATAGTTTTGGACTCAGCACGAATGAAACCAATGATTTTCTTCTCTTCGCTCTACAGGAGGGAATTGTCCTGAACGCCTGTAACTACTGATGACCATCCAATTATTCACAAACAATATTCCGAAAGAGGTTGCTTTTTCGTAAATATTTTAGTATATCTCTCATTTCTTTAGCACATAGTTTCTTCACTTTGCTCCCACTTCGAAAGGTGTTTGCTCACCATGCATGATAAAATCAAGATTTTTTCGGGTAACTCAAATCCGGATCTGGCAGTAAGAATATGCGACAGCCTTGGCGTTAAGCTTGGTGCCGCTCGTGTACGTCGCTTCTCTGATGGCGAAGTTCTTGTTGAAATCGGTGAAAATGTCCGTGGCCGCGATGTATATGTTGTTCAGTCAACCTGTGCACCGACCAATGACAACCTTATGGAATTACTGGTTATAACTGATGCTTTGAAACGGGCATCCGCAGCCACCATAACGGCAGTCATCCCGTATTACGGATATGCCCGCCAGGATCGCAAAGCGGCTCCTCGTACTCCGATTACCGCCAAGCTCGTAGCAGATCTGATTACGACTGCCGGTGTCAACAGAGTGGTTACCATTGACCTGCACGCAGGACAGATTCAGGGCTTTTTCAATATTCCGGTCGATAATCTTTATGCTGCACCGGTTATTCTGAATTATCTTAAAGACCGTTTCAGCGGCGAACAGGTTGTCATGGTCTCCCCAGACGCTGGTGGTACCGAGAGAGCCCGTGCCTTTGCCAAGCGCCTGGAATACTCACTTGCCGTTATTGACAAGCGTCGTACCGGTCCGAATGTCGCCGAGGTAATGCATCTGATCGGTGATGTTCGCGATAAAATCGCTATTATTCTTGATGATATGGTTGATACGGCAGGAACATTGACTCAAGCTGCCAAAGCATTGAAAGAAAACGGCGCAAAAGCAATTTATGCCTGTGCTACTCATGGAGTGCTGTCAGGCCCCGCAATTGACCGCATCAACGCATCAGATATTGAAGAAATTGTGTTAACCGATACAATACCTGGCAACACGAATGGTACTGTAACATCTAAAATCAAAATGCTTTCTGTGGCTGAGCTGCTGGCTGAAGCAATCAGGCGCATCCATGAAGACGAATCTGTAAGTTCACTATTTGCATAAAGTATAAATTTTTTATTTTGAATAGGACGGGGTAGACCCGTCACTACACGTGGAGGAACGTATGCAACAGAAACAAATGAACATTGAACTACGCACCAAGACCGGTACTGGCGTAAGCCGCAGACTTCGCTCTGCTAATATGGTTCCGGGTGTTGTTTATGGCAAGGGCCTTGACCCGGTAACCGTAAGCATTAAATACCGCGATCTGCAGGATGCTATTTCCGGCGCCGGTGGTCAGAATAATTTGATTACCTTGATTGGCGGCGGAAGCTTGGATCAGAATATTGCAATTGTTGCTGATATTCAGCGCGATGCAATTAAACGTACTTTCGAGCATGTTGACCTTCACCGCATAAATCCTAATGAAAAACTACGGGTTACTGTTCCGGTTGTTTTATCAGGTACTGCAATTGGCGTGAAAGAAGGCGGATTAATTGATCTTGCTCACCATGAGCTGCACATCGAATGCCTGCCGGGTAACATTCCGGACTGCATTACTATCGATGTTTCCGATCTTAAAATTGCACATTCTATTCATGTGAGTGAGATAGTGCTCCCTGAAGGTATCGTAATTCTTGATCAGCCTAAAATCCCTGTTGTCAGCGTTCTTGGCAGAGCCAAAGAAGAAGCACCGGCTGCTGAATAGCAGATCAATAATTGAGTATGAGTACGCATATAGTCGTGGGGCTGGGCAATCCCGGCCCCACGTATCAATGGACCCGCCATAATGCGGGTTTTCTTTTTTTAGATCGACTTGCGAATCTGGAAAATATTTCACTTTCTAAAAAAGCATTCTCCGGATTTTCCGGTGAATGGGATTTTGCAGGGCATCGCCTGATCTTGCTTAAGCCGCAGACCTTCATGAATCTGTCAGGAAAGTCAGTCATGCAGGCCCTCCAGTTTCATAAACTTCCGATTTCAAATCTGATAGTCATTCATGATGAACTTGATCTTCCGTTTGGAACCGTACGCTTTAAACATGGCGGCGGGCATGGCGGTCACAACGGCTTGCGCTCAATAATGGAAAATCTTGGCAAGGGTGACTTTGTCAGGCTTCGTATCGGTATCGGAAAATCACCGCACGGCGACACAACGGGGCACGTCCTTGGCAAGATACCGCCTGAGCAGATGGAAGTGCTTTCAAAAGTACTCGACGGCGGCAGAGAAATGCTTGAAGTTATGCTTGAAGATGGACTTCCTAAATCAATGAGTCTTTACAATAATAAGAATTTTCTGGAAGGATAAATTATGGGATTTAACTGCGGAATTGTCGGACTGCCAAATGTTGGCAAATCTACTATATTTAATGCTCTCACGTCAGCCGGAGCTGAATCTGCAAATTATCCATTTTGCACAATTGAGCCGAATGTTGGCATAGTTCAAGTTCCTGACCCCCGAATGGATCAATTAGCTATTATTGTCAATCCGCAAAAAATGCAGCCGACGACGATAGAATTTGTTGATATAGCCGGCCTTGTTAAGGGAGCCAGCCAGGGAGAGGGGCTTGGAAACCAGTTCCTGGGCCACATCCGCAGTGTTGACGCAATAGTCCATGTCGTACGTTGCTTTGATGATGATAACATTGTTCATGTGAATGGTCGGGTTTCTCCCGCAGATGATATTGAAGTTATCAATACTGAACTCGCTCTTGCTGATCTTGATACGATCGAAAAGAAATTGCAGCGTGCCGAAAAAATGGCGCGCAGCGGAGATAAAAAGGCAAAGGACGAAGTGGACTTTTATCTTCGGGTCAGAGCTCTTCTTGAACAGGTCAAAAAGCTGCAAGGGGTTGCCCAGAACGAGGACGAAAAAATCTGGATGCGCGACCTGCATCTCCTGACCGATAAGCCGGTACTCTATGTCGCTAACGTCGCTGAAGACGACCTGGAAGGGAAACATCCCAATGTTGCTTCAGTCCGTTCAATTGCCGCTTCTGAAGGAGCTGGCGTTGTTGTTATCTGCGGCAAACTTGAAGCAGAAATTGCCGAACTTGACGGCCCGGAAAAACAGGCCTTTCTTGATGACATGGGTTTAGAGGAGGCGGGCCTGGACCGTCTTATCCGTAACGGCTATGCCTTGCTGGGACTCATTACGTATTTTACAGCCGGCGTCAAGGAAGTTCGTGCCTGGACAATCGTTAATGGCACCAAAGCGCCACAAGCTGCCGGTGTGATTCACACAGATTTTGAAAAAGGTTTTATTCGTGCCGAAGTAATCGCGTTTAATGATTATATAAACTGCAACGGCGAATCCGGTTCAAAGGAAAAGGGATTGATGAGGCTGGAAGGAAAAGAATATGTTGTCAAGGACGGCGACGTTATGCATTTCCGCTTTAATGTATGATCGATTCATCTCTCAATAGCGGTGCATTCAAAGCTAAAGGGCTATAGTAAAAGTCGACAAGTTATGGTATTAGGATGAGTTGTTTTCACTTATTTAACTTCCGGGAGATAATCACATGTTCAGTTCCCTTATAAAAAAATTTATCGGCAGCAAGAATGAACGCGAACTCAAAAAAATGTGGCCGATTGTTGCGCAGATAAACTCCCTTGAAGCTTCAATCGCCGCCCTCTCTGATGAGCAGCTGACCAATAAAACCGGGGAATTCAAAGCACGCTTTGCACAGGGGGAATCCCTTGATTCGCTTCTTCCTGAAGCGTTTGCCGTTTGTCGTGAAGGCGGCAAACGAGTACTTGGCATGCGCCATTTTGATGTTCAGTTAATAGGCGGCATGGTCCTGCATTCCGGCAAAATTGCTGAAATGAAAACAGGAGAAGGAAAAACGCTGGTTGCTACCCTCCCCGCTTATCTGAATGCAATTTCCGGCAAAGGCGTTCATGTTGTCACCGTCAACGATTATCTGGCGAAACGTGACTCGGAATGGATGGGACGTCTGTATAATTTCCTCGGACTGTCGGTAGGTATCATTGTCCATGGTATTGAGGATGACCAGCGCCGTATTAATTATGCAGCGGATATAACATATGGGACGAACAATGAATTCGGCTTCGATTATCTGCGTGATAATATGAAGTTCAGCCTGGAAGACTATGTTCAGCGCGGTTTTAATCATGCTATCGTTGACGAGGTTGACTCGATTTTAATTGATGAAGCCCGAACTCCGCTGATCATTTCCGGACCGACGGAAGACTCAACGGACAAATACTATATTATTAACGCTATCATTCCAAAACTAGAAAAGGGTGAAGTAACTGACGTTGAAGCAAATACGCTTTCCGGCAAACGCAAACAGTATTCAGGTGATTTTACCGTTGATGAAAAAGCCAAGAGCGCGGCATTAACCGAACAGGGCGTCCTGAAAGTAGAAAAACTTTTAAAAGTTGATAACCTGTATGACCCTCGCAATATTGAAATTCTTCACCATGTCAATCAGGCACTGCGCGCCCACGCCATGTACAAAATTGATGTAGATTATGTAGTTAAAGACGGCGAAGTCATGATTGTTGATGAATTCACCGGGCGACTCATGCCTGGCCGCCGCTGGTCTGATGGTCTTCATCAGGCGATTGAAGCGAAGGAAGGGGTGAAAATTGAAAATGAGAATCAAACCTTGGCAACAATCACGTTTCAGAACTATTTCCGCATGTACACTAAACTGTCGGGAATGACCGGTACTGCCGATACTGAAGCAGAGGAATTCCACAAAATTTACAAACTTGAAGTCTGCGTAATTCCGACCAATCGACCGCTTGTGCGCCCAGATTTTCCCGATGTAATCTATAAAACTGAAAAAGAAAAGTTCAAAGCGGTTATTGAAGATATCAAAGAGCATTATGCCGTTGGTCAGCCGTGTCTTGTCGGAACCATCTCGATTGAAAAGTCTGAGGTTCTTTCAGAATTATTGAAACTCCAGGGCATTCCACACAGTGTGCTGAATGCCAAGCAGCACGAACGTGAGGCGGAGATTGTCTCACAGGCGGGTCGTAAAGGTGCCATAATGATTGCCACCAACATGGCCGGCCGAGGAACCGACATCGTATTGGGAGGCAACCCGAATGCCTTGGCGAAGCAATGGCAGAGAGCGAACCCTGATGCTACTGATGAGCAATATGAAGCCATGATTGTCAAATATAAAGCTGAATGTCTTGCAGAACATGAAGAAGTTATTGCGCTGGGTGGTCTTCACATCCTCGGAACAGAACGACACGAATCACGCCGTATTGATAACCAACTGCGCGGGCGTTCCGGTCGCCAGGGTGATCCCGGTTCATCGAAATTCTACCTTTCACTGGAAGATGACCTGTTGCGTATTTTTGGTTCAGAGCGTGTTTCTAAAATCATGGATCTTCTGAAAATCGAGGAGGGTGAAGCGATCACTCACAGCATGATTTCTCGGTCGATCGAAAATGCTCAGAAAAAAGTTGAAGCCCATAACTTTGATATTCGTAAGCATCTGATTGAGTATGATGATGTCATGAATAAACAGCGCGAAGTAATTTACAGCCAGCGCCGGGAAATACTCGCTGGCCAGGATATTCGTACAAGCTTTCAGGAAATGCTGGACGAAACCATTGAAGAGATTGCAGCTGTCTACGCGATTGATAAGGTTTCACCACACGAATGGGATTGGCAGGGAATAAGTGAAGCAGTATACAAATGTTTCAATCTTCAGCTTGATCTGCCCCAGGAGATGATTAGCCGCCTGACACCTGTCAACTTCCATAGCACGCTCAGCGAGCAGGCACACGCCGTTTTTGATGGCCGGGTCACAGAAATGGGCGATGAACTAATCGATCACCTCATCAAGATAATGATGCTGCAGGCCATAGATACCCATTGGAAAGACCATCTCCTGAATGTTGATCATCTGAAGGAAGGGATCGGGTTGCGAGGCTATGGCCAGAAAGACCCTAAACAGGAATATAAAAAAGAAGCTTACAACCTTTTTATGGAACTGATGGTTCGGATCCGTGAAGAGGTCGTCGAACGTGTTTTTTGGGTTCAGATTAATCACGACGGCGAAGAAATTGAGGAAATTGAAGAGGAAATGCAAAGTAAAAAGCTGGTATTTAATTTAGGTGGCGGTGAAGAACACGCACAGGAACCGGCCAAAAGCCAGAAGGTCGCCGGACGCAACGATGTCTGCCCGTGCGGCAGCGGCAAAAAGTACAAAAAATGTTGTGGTAAGTAACATGTTAGATTTGATGAGGATTATATGAACATCAAAGGTTTTCAGTTTTCTACGATGGAAGCGGCTATTAAAAAGCCGGGCCGCAAGGATCTCGCGCTTATTTTCTCAGAAGTTCCTGCCATAGCAGCAGCCGTTTTTACTACCAGCACCGTTAAGGCGGCACCGGTACTGGTTTCCCGTGAACATATCTCAAACGGTTACGCCCAGGCACTGATTGTTAACAGCGGCAACGCCAATGCCTGTACCGGCGAACCGGGAATGAAGGTCGCGCACGATACTTCCCGGCTTGTAGCGAGTGCACTCGGAATTGATTCTACCGCAGTACAAGTATGCTCAACCGGTGTAATTGGCGTGCAGATGCCCATGGAGCGGATTGAGTCAGCCATTCCCGGATTGATA
>JAYTVV010000320.1:0-3778 GCA_043743795.1 Geobacteraceae bacterium | reverse complement strand
CCAGGCGTCGTTGGAATGGCTGGCATGGTCTATCCTGCCGGCTTCCACCTGGAGAATAAAACCACGTGGGTTGAGAGAGAGCCGTTTCAATGCAGCTGTAGTCATCTCCGGAAGGCTTGGCTGTCCGCCAAGCTGCTTGTCATTCAGTCGGTCGACCGAATACGCCAGATGCGAAGTGGCGAAAGTTCCCATAAGCGGTTTTTTTACCGATTCTGCAGCCAGAAGCGCCTTGCGGTCTCTGACCACATCGAAACCGGCATTGGCAAATGCGCCAAACAGATCTTTCTTGTCGGGACGTTTTGCGGGATCAAAATGGACACTGCCACCTCCCAACAAAACATCCGGACGGAAGGCAAGCTGGTCAAGGGCAATTGCATCTTCCAGGTCACGGTGCATCTGGTGGGAGACCCAGGCGGCCGGTGTGGCGTGGGTCACCCGTGTTGTCGTCACCAGGCCACAACCGTAGCCATCCTTTTTCAGCAGCTCCATGATAGTCGTCAGCGGGCGGCCGTCGGGAAGAGAGGCGAGCAGCCTGTTGGTGGTCTTGACGCCCGTGGCCCAGGCAACCGAGGCCGGCGCAGAATCGGTGACGATGCTGGAAAGGCTGGCTGTAGACATGTAGCCAACCGACGAACGCCCATCGCGCAGACGGGCATGCAGGTTGGAATCGGGCCGTCCGAACACGCCGGTACGGATCTCGTGCATGGCGCGTGTCACGCCCAGTGGCATGCCATCGCCAACCACAAATATCAGACCCTGACCTTTGGCCGGCTCAAATGACGGCAGTAGCGCAGCCTCACCCCGGTTTGGCAGGAGGGAGTAGAGTGCCCCCGCTCCCAGCAGCTTTATCAGATCACGGCGGCTGATCCCTGAAGGTGTGGTCGTTTCCATGTTTATTTCCTTTGGTAGAAAGACCCCGTACTGTTTTTAGCACGGGGCCGGTAAAATTTATAGAATCTGTGTTAGTTCGATTATATGGCTCGCGGGGCCAGAGATACGGTAATGGTATTGCCCCAAGACTTTGTTGTCCAGCGATACTCACGCACGGTCATGCTTTTAGCTGCGTTGTCAATTGATACGACCTGGAATGACAGTTTGGTCGGATCAGCAACTGAGAAATTTCCCTTCATCGGTGAGTCAACCCGGAAAATATTCAGCCTGATATCGTTGTCAGGACCAGTGTACGTATAGAATTCATTGGCGTTATCATTGCCGTGGAAGTATGCCACGATATTTTTATGCGTCTTAAGCCACGCAACGAAAAGCCTTTGCTCGCTATCGGTTGTCAAGCCAGGAGTATTTCCGGCAGCCTGTGTATCAGCGTAAACGTCTGATAACAGATTTTCGTACTTATTAGTACCGTTTATTGGCAATAGTGGAGCCACAACTGCATTCGGGTTGGTGAAGTGCTTTGACTCAGAAGTAGGCTGGTCGTGAGTGAACAGAATAACAGGTGTCGTTGCAGAAACCTTTGCCAGGTCGGCGTCAATTAGTGGACGGGATACAGAGTCAGGCCACATTCCGACAAAAACAAAATGTACGCCGTTCACATCCCGCGACGTAACTACTCTGTTGCTGGCGTACGCTGCTGCGGCTGTTGCAGACGTGCTGAACGAGGCATTTGTCAGGGCTGTGGCCGGTTTCATCATGAGATTGTAAATTGCTGTATATGAAGTTGCGTCAAGACCGGCATCAGGAAGCGGCGCTTTGTAATAGCCGATTGCAGCAGAGACATCGTGGTTGCCGGGGGTCATCCAGAGAGGCGCCTTCGTGTTTGAACTGGTAAGAAGGTTAAGCCTGGTGAAATAATCGGCTTGAAACTGGGGCCATGTAACCGCAGCGTTGGCATTTGCAAAAGGGGTTGTAGTGCCGTCTGGACGATTGATTGCATCGCCGGTTTCGACTACAAAGTCTACAAAACTCAATGACTGACCTGCATTAACGCCAGTATCAGCAGGCAATGCGACTTTTGCAGTCTGCAACCTGTTCATTTCGTCTATCATGGCTCCGTTGAACTGCTGGGCGCTGGACATACCTGAGAAAGCTGCTTTCTTGATGCCATAATGAGCATCTGAAGTGTACATAAAAGTGGTCGTTGGAGTTGCTGGTGAGCTGTCACTGCCACAGCCTGTCAACAACCCGGAACAGATCGCTACCACTGCCATCGAAGCAAAAGCGAGACTCCTTTTCAATCCACCCATATTTGTTGCCCTCCGTGTTTCTTGTGTTAGATATGATTTTAATTAACTAACACATACAAAATTACAATAGTGTTCCAATTCTGAAATATTCTGGTTACAGATGGAATCAAGGATGAGCGCCGCCAATCATTTATCGCAAACGTAACCAAATTGTTGCCTGTTCGACATCCAATGAAGATGAAAACATGCTATGAGTACGCTCCATGAAACAACTCTCTGAGCGTATCATTCGCTTTGTAGTGATACTGTCCGCCATCTTATTCTGTTCAGTCGCACAGGATTCACTGGCTGCATCACCACTGATTATTTCCATCGACGCCCCCGAACGCCTGTGCTCCAACCCTGTTGCTGTGCTCGCAATTGCAGATGCAGCGGACCTCTTGCGTCGTTCGATACCGCGCGCGCAGGTCGTACATAATGCGAGGGTCTGTCAGGTCCGGATAACACTGCCAACGGTAGATTCCGGCAGGGATCGCTGTGTTCCGGGGCCATCCGAGCGGCCCTATCTGTGTACTGCTGTGCCGGATGCGGCCTATCGCTGGCAATCCCGAAGACGCGGGGAGGAGATTCTCCTGGCGTTGGATACCGGTACACCGGAGGGAGTAGCGGCCGGATTGTACGGTCTGTTGCAGGAAAAGCTCGGTTTCAGATTCTTTCATCCCAGGGAAAACATCTTTCCTGCTATGAAAAACTGGCCGCTCCCGGTCAGTTTTTCGTTTGCGGCATCACCACGTTTCGAGAAACGCGGGTTTCATCTCCACACACTGCATCCCACCGAGCTGACGGAGCAGCTCCATGATTCCTCAATTCCCGGCGCTTTCGAAGATGTGAAGGCATACATCGATTGGCTGGCTCGTAACGGTCAGAACACGTTTCAGTTTTTTCTCTTACGAGGAGTAGATCATGACACATGGCCCCTCCATGCCCGGCGGATTGTAGAATACGCCCACCAGCGCGGTATACGCTGCGGTATAGAGATATCGCTTTCTATGATTCAACAGCAGGCTTTCCAGGCCATTACCCTTTTGCGGCCCTATCCGTCGTATCAGAGACAGGTGGATAATACTCTGGCCTGGCTTTTCCAGGCTCCCTGGGATTATGTCAGCCTCGACGTTACCATGGGTGAGCATCTGCCTTTTCTGGATAAAATGCTTCCTGATGTTCAGATGCACATTGAACAGCAGGTGGAAAAACGCTATGGGGCGCGCCTGTTGTATGCCACCCATGTTATCTGTTCGGAAAACGGAGCGAAGGTACGGCGCCCCAAACTTCCCAATAGTGGAATCATGATCCATACTGTCATGTGTTATTCAGCCTCGGAACAGAAAGCGCCGGTGTACGGCAACCAGAACCAGCGCTTCATGCTGGATGCCACCATTGCCGAGAGCAGGCGCCGCGAGACCTGGTACTGGCCGGAATCCTCCTATTGGGTCGGGTTTGATTCATCCGTGCCGTTGCTTCTGTTTCCGTATCTTGACGTGCGCTGGAAGGACATGGATACGATGGCAGAGCTTGGTGTCAGCGGTCATCTCACCTTTTCGTCCGGCTGGGAATGGGGCTATTGGCTGGTTGACTGG
>JAYTVV010000319.1:0-12106 GCA_043743795.1 Geobacteraceae bacterium | reverse complement strand
GGATGACCACCAACAGTGGTCAGATAATCTTTTGAACAAACCGCTTTGAGCGGGTCACGATTTTGAAAGCCCCCACCTTTGGTGGGGGATGCTTACTATCGGCGACTCCAAGCCGCAAGCTTTCCTCGATTTTGTCCACGCCAACGCCAAGAGCGGCAACTTCAACGAAGCAAAAGCACTTGCTGCCGACTGGCAATCCGCTGATCTCCTTTTCCAGCTTACCGATGAGGAGCTTTCTGGTCACACGAGTCTGTTTAAGGAAACTGGCGTCAACGCCGGCTTGCTTCAGTCCTACGTTTTCTTCGCTATCGAACTTAAGGACGGAGACTACGCCCGTGGCAAGCTCACGGACATCGCGCGTCAGATTAACCGAGTCTTCCCCATGCCTGTCATGGTGCTCATCAAACACTTCACGGACAAGACGCCCGTCATCTCGATCGCTGTCATCAACCGCCGCCAGAACAAGCGCGATGCCGAGAAGGATGTCCTCGGCAAGGTCACTATTATCCGCGACATCTCTCTTACTGATCCGCACCGCGGCCATCTTGATATCCTGGCGTCCTTCGCCGTCCCAAACCTCACCCACCCGCAGCGCCTTCCGATCAACAACTTCGACACCCTCCACGCTGCGTGGGAGGAAATCTTCAACGTCGAGCTGCTCAATAAGCGTTTCTACCGTGAGTTGGCCAACTGGTACTTCTGGGCACTACCGCAGGTTGAATTCCCCGCCGACATTGAGAAGGAAGACGAAAAACGCCGCGCTACCGGTCTTATCCGGCTGCTCACGCGCCTCACCTTCTGCTGGTTCCTCAAGGAAAAGGGCCTCATCCCCGAGAATCTCTTTGTCGAAGCTGAACTGAAGGACATTCTCAAGGATCTTTCGCCGGATGCCTCCACATACAATGAGGCCATCTTGCAGAATCTTTTCTTTGCAACCCTCAACCAGCGCATGGGCAAGGACACCAAGGGGCTGCCATTTCGCGCCTTTGCTAAGGATGAAGGCTTTCAGAAAAACCGTGTCACCTACGGGGTGGACACACTTTACCGCTACGAAGAGCACTTCCGCGACCCCGCCACCGCGCTCAATCACTTTGCTGATGTTCCCTTTCTCAACGGAGGCCTCTTCGAGTGTCTCGATCGCACTGAGGAGGGCTCGGACAGGAAGCTCTACCTCGACGGCTTCTCGCGAAACAATAAAAAACGCCCCACCATCCCGAACCGCCTCTTCTTCGGAGGCGAGCACGAAGAGGATCTCTCGGTTGCCTACGGCGACACCAAACGCAAGAAAGAGAAGGTGCGCGGTCTCCTCCCTATCCTGCACGCCTACAAGTTCACCATTGTTGAGAACACGCCGGTTGATCAGGAAATCGCCCTTGATCCCGAGCTACTCGGTAAGGTCTTTGAAAACCTGCTTGCTTCCTACAACGAGGAAACCAAAACCACCGCCCGCAAACAGACCGGCTCTTTCTATACTCCGCGCCCCATCGTCGAATACATGGTGGACGAGTCGCTCAAAGCGCACCTCACGGGCGTACTGACCAAAACTGGAATGAGCGAAGCAGACGCGCAGGCTGGGCTCGAAATCCTCTTCACCTACACTGAGCGGGCACATACCTTCTCTGAGCGAGAAGTCGCCACACTGCTCGATGCCATCCACACCTGCAAGATTCTTGACCCCGCATGCGGCTCCGGCGCCTTCCCGATGGGGATGCTGCACAAGCTCGTCTACATCATCCACAAGCTCGACCCCGACAACGCCCGCTGGATGCAACTGCAGATTGATGCCGCAGCGAAGATTCCTGATTTTTCCGCTCGTGATGCCGCCATCGCTGCCATCGAACGCGATTTCGCAGACAACGAGGACGACTACGGGCGCAAGCTCTACCTGATCGAGAACTGTCTTTACGGCGTGGACATCCAGCCCATCGCGCTCCAGATCTCGAAACTCCGCTTCTTTATTTCCCTCGTCTGCGACCAGCGCGCCAACCGCAACAAACGGGACAACCACGGTATTCGACCGCTACCCAACCTCGAAACAAAGTTCGTTGCAGCAGACACCCTTATCAGTTTGCCGGAGATGGATCAATTGGCGCTGCTTCCTCCCCGGGTTTATCAAATTGAAGCCGAAATCGAAACCCTTTACCATAGCCATTTCGCCATCCAGCGACGTGACCAGAAACTCGCTCTTCAGAAAAAAATCAAAGGGCTGCGGGAGGAACTCAGCAAAACCTTGGCAGAGAGCCTTGGCTCATCAAAGAAAGCAGAGCATATTGCCGACTGGGATCCATTTAATCCTCAGGCAATTGCAGACTTCTTCGATCCACATTGGATGTTCGGGCGTTCTCTTGCGGATAACTTCGATATAGTGATAGGGAACCCTCCATATCGGGTTATCAAAGATAAAGCGGAAAAAGCAAAGTATGACAAAGTATACGTGCATCAAGACTACCAGAGAGACCTTTACTTATTGTTCTGTGAAAGGGCGTTATCACTTTTAAAGGCAAATGGTGTTGTCTCATTTATTACCCCAAACACCTGGCTTTACTCGCTGACTTTCAAAAAAATTCGGCGCCACTTACGAAACTCCTACGTTTGGCGAAAAGCATTCATTCCGAAAAGCCGCGTGTTTGATGCGATTGTTGATAATGTCGTATTCGTCTTCCAACGAGGCACTATGTTGAGTGGGTACAAGATACCTATTGAAATCCTAGAAGACGAAGCACGCGCAATCCAAGTTGATGAGAAATACATTTCTAAAGATGGAGACGTAATTAACCTCTCAGTTACGGAGTCAGTTCACGAAATTTACAGGCTTATCGCAGGACGATCTGTCAGGCTGGGTGATGTCTTCGATGTCTTCAACGGTGTGAAACCTTTTGAGAAGGGCAAAGGCTCCCCGCCTCAAACTGCTGAGATAATGAAGACTCAACCATATGTGGTCGAAGGCCCTAAGCCAAATGGCAAGGACTGGTTGCCACTTCTCCGCGGCAGCCTGATTGAAAGGTATAAGATACGCTGGAATCAGGATTATTGGATTCAATACGGGCAATGGCTGGCGGCACCAAGAGATAGAAAAATCTTTGAAAACGGACATAAGATTTATGTTCGGCAGACAGCTGATTGTATAATTGCAGCCTTTGTCTCCGACCTTTTCGTGGCACGGAACAACCTACATGTGATTTGGCCTAAAGATAAGTCCGCTGATGTCCATTGGTCCTTGGGCATCCTAAACTCAGCAGTCACCGGATTCGTTTATTCTTACATGAATCCTGAGCAGGGGGAAGCATTAGCCGAAGTAAAAAAGGAACACGTGGAGAATCTGTTACTGCCACGGTTGGCCGGCCAGAAGGGCGTTATCTCAGGTCTCGTTAGTTTGCTACTTTTTAACAAATCTCGTGATAATGAGAATGTAAGTGCGTCTGCGTTCTTGATCGACCTAATCGATGCCTGCGTGATGGAGTGCTATTTCCGCGAGCATATGGCGGAGCGTGATCTCCTGTTTCTCGACGAACTGGCACCATATCTCGCTGACTACAACCCAGATGCCCCTGAATTGCAGCAACATGAATTCATTGTGGTGCTTCACAGTAAGTTGAATGACCCGTCGTCGAAAATCCGCAACCGTCTGCTTCGCATCTCCGCAGATAGCCCTGATCTGCTCGCCGTAATCAAGATGGAGGGTAGAGCATGAAAGCCCGCCTGCATCACATCAACATCACAAACTTCAAGGCATTCCGTGAGTTCTCGCTCAAACTTGAAGGCCGGCATCTGCTGGTATATGGCGCCAACGGCGCGGGCAAGTCCTCGCTGTACTGGGCGCTCCATACCTTTCTGCAGAGTGCGCGTAAGCCCAGTGACGGCATTGCCAAATACTTCGATCCGGCAAATCCGCAAAACCTGCTCAACCTGCACGAGCAGAAAGAATCTACCCCCAAGCCCGGCGAAATTGCGCTGACGCTGCGCGACACTACCACCCGAAATGATACCACCTACCGCATCAGTCAGGCCGATCATGGTACTTTCAACCAGCCTCCCATCCTCAAAGGTGATCTGGCCAGCGATTTCATTACCTATCGGTTCTTCTTTGGCTTCTCGCACTTTCGCAATTCAGAAAAGTTCGACATCTGGCCGCTGTTCGAAAAGGAAATCCTGCCTTTTTGCGTGAATACTGGCGGGCAATCACCGCTCGACATGTGGCGAAAAATCAAGTCAGGGGATCCTAACCCGTCCCGTCTACAGTCCAGCCCCGGAACCGACGCTTATAACAGTTTTCGTCAAAACACGTCAGACTTTGCCGGAGTCATTACTGCGGTTGTGGATGGGATCAGTACAGAGGCGCAGCGTTTTTATGATGCCCACTTCGCCACGGATGATCCAGCTAAGGTTACTTTGAAACTGGCCGTGACCACCCCGCCATCGGCTACCGGTACCAACCAGAATGATTTCCAGTTCACCCTTCCGGTGATCGAATTCGGTGTGCAGCTGGATGGTCATACCGTAACGAAGCCGCAGAGTTTTCTCAACGAAGCCAAGCTGACCCAATTGGCGCTTTCAGTTCGTTTCGCCGCTTCGCTGGTCAATTTGCATGAGTCAGATCTCAAGCTTCTAGTGCTCGATGACCTGCTAGTAAGCCTGGACATGAGCAACCGCATGCAGGTGGTGGATATCTTGCTGTCCGAGACCTTTACCAACTACCAGAAAATCATCCTGACCCACGAGCTTGGATTCTTCCGCGAGTTTCGCCGCCGCATAGGAAGCAACCACGCCGATTGGCGTTTTGTGAGTTTGCAGGGTAGCGCAACGCAAAACATCGATGTCCGTAGCGAAAAGAATGATCTGGAGAAAGCCGAGGACTATCTCAACGGCCATGACATTGAAGAAGCCGCGATGTTCCTGCGCAAAGCGGCGGAAGATACCGCAAAGCGCTACCGTGAGTGGGCGGAAGGCAAAGCATTGCCACCGGGAAAGTTTTTCTCACTAACCAAGAACTTGCGAGCGGCAAAAAGTAAGTTACTGGAAGACATCCCGACAAAACTCTACAAGAAAGTGCTGAAGAACACCCCCACGGCACATCGTACGCTTTTACTTTCTTCCGACGATAGCGATCTGGACAACAATACGAGCCTTCAGCCCCAAGACAAGGGCATTCTTAAATCTAAACGCCGCGATCTGAGAAATGCTTTGGCAAATGACGGCTGGGAGAAGATGGAGGCCGTGGAAGCCGTTGACCATGTGCTGGAGATGACCGAGCGTGTCCTGAATCCGGCATCCCACGGCAATACGTCGCCGCTTTACGAAGAAGAGGTTCGTCGCGCCATGCAGGTCATTGAACAACTGGTCCAGGTGCTTGAATCACAATAGCGTAAACGAAACTCTGTTGTCAGGCATGATCTGGGGCAGGAGATTGCTGCGTTGATCACAGAGTTAAGAAAGAATCCCTGAAAGGTACTCTCATGCCAGAAAAGATATATAAGGTCAGGACCCCTCTCTTCCCGACATACTCGACCGTAAAGCAGCTTTTGAAAGTGTTTTGTGGCGTTCCCAAGTCAGCCGTCACCGGCATGAAACAGACGATCTGGGACCAGACAGGCACACCTCAATCCCAAGTCGATTGGTCTGATCCAGACAAGTGGATTCCCGAACGACTTTCAGGTGACTTTGCCATACTTGCCGGAAGAATTTGGAACGAAAGCAGCAAAACTGTAAACCCCCGCCACGTTTACGGAGCCTATCTGTTCATCAACACCTATGAGTTGTTGCGACCAGACACTGCAGGCATCTATCAATCAACCGACCGAGGCATTGCTCTCTCGAATGATGATCCCCAAGTAATTCGAGAACTGGATGACGCTGAAGGTATGCTCCAGCTATTGCTGATTTTATCGGGGAAAGGAATTGCAAAGCACGGAGATCTTGTTGGCGAATGGGAGGAGTTCTTACACGAACATTCAAAGTTCGGGAAGCCCTCTACTATTAAGGATACATTGCGCAGACGGCTGGCGAATCTTGTGGAGAGACACCTTGTAAAAAGGGATGGGATTACCTACGAATTGACCCAGCAAGGGCTCGATTATTTGAAAAAAGCATCTCCAAAGTCGAAAAATCCACTGCGCGAAGTGATGCAGTCAGTAAAGAATTATAATGACGCGCAAAAGAAACATTTGAAGGAATTTCTGGGCAAAATGCCACCTTACCGGTTCGAGCATCTTGTTAAGGATTTACTTGAAGCGATGGGCTATGAGGATGTTTCCGTCACCAAACAGTACGGAGATAAAGGTGTTGATGTTATAGCAACCGCGCAGTTTGGCATTACAACAGTCAAAGAAGTTGTTCAGGTAAAACGCCACCATGCAAGTATTAATCGTCCAGTTTTGGATCAGCTTAGAGGAGTGCTGCCGTTTCATGGTGCGATACGTGGAACTGTAATAACGCTCGGAAAATTCAGTGCTGGTTGTGTAGAAGTTGCCACGTTTCCGGGTGCGCCACCGATTACGCTGATCGACGGGGAAAAGCTGGTTGATCTCTTGTTTGAACATGGAGTTGGAATTAAGAAAAATTCCGCTGTTATTTACGAGGTCGATGAGGATTTTTTGTCAACTAGTGAAGAAGCAGAAGATATCACCTGACGGCATATGTTTAATCTTCGATTCGAAAAGCACGATATTGATTTCTGGGCAAGCAGGTACGAATACCCTCAAGAGGAATATATTTCCAACGCTGTAGCTCCGCGCATCAAAAAGGCTGAGTATATATCCAAAGAAGACTTCCTCGCAATCTGTGACTGGAAAACATCGCGAACCCGCAAGCATGTAGAGAAGAATCCGGTAGACTTTATACAAGAAGTAACCAGAGTTGCCTTCTCAACGCCAAATGAACGCCTCCGAATAGAGATATTGACTCTTCTCAAAGGGGTAAGCTGGCCGACCGCCTCAGTTATCCTGCATTTTTGTCATGCAGAGCCTTATCCAATCATCGATTTCAGAGCACTTTGGTCATTGGGAGTAGAAGCGGATTCGAGTAAGTATGATTTTGATCTTTGGTGGGATTATACCTGCTTCTGTAGGAATATTGCTGCAGATACCGGAGTTTCCATGAGAACTCTTGATAAAGCTTTGTGGCAATTTTCCAAGGAGAACCAAGGTAAAGCAACCATAGAACCAAGCCCACCCACACGTAAAATCTTTGATAGCAATGGAGCGCTGATCTCACTGCCTTACGGTGGGAAAGGATCTGCATTCTCTGTTGATGATCTTACCCGACATATTAGCTCATCAGGGCGCTCTTACATCATACAGGGAGGGGTAGCGTGTTCATTTGCCAGCCACCCGAAACATCAATCCTTGGATTACTGGCTTCGTCAGAATTACGCAGATCGTAAAGATACTATGCAGGCAGTTGCTGAAGTAATAGATGCTCTTGTCGCTACCGGAAAGTTTGAATTTGATGAAAAGTTGGATTGCCCAGACAGCGGTCGTCGCTGTAAGGGTATCAGGCTAGTAATGTCGGACTAACCTAAAAAGGAGATTTTTCACATGGCAATGACAGTTGAAATAAAAGGCAACAAACTCTGCATCGAAATTGACCTGGAAAAACCAACGCCATCGGCATCCGGTAAAACCCTTGTTGTCGCAAGTACGAGGGGAAATGCAGTCACCACTGCTGAAGTAGACGGAAAACCTATCACTATAGGTTTGAACGCGTATATCAAGCCTTGATAGGCAATTTTATACTTCGAAAATCATGTAGGACTCGGTCATCCCCGCCCTCCAGAACGGTCTGTGCTTAGCAGGGAAGCATCCAGTTTTCAATCCTGGGCCTGTATCATGAAAGTGAAACAGGCAAAAAGAAGACGGGATACTGCCAGATCCTGCCGGTTTAAGACACCGCGAAGAATAGCTGGAAACGGTTATCCAACCGCCCAAGATCGCTGAATACCGCCAGGAAAGTGCTATCCAGTGATTTTGAACCTGGCAACTGCTTATTTGGAAACAGTATGGGATAAATAACTGAGATACATGCCTAACCCGCCGAATTTAGACGGTGTACTGGGGATTAGTTGAAGTCTGCAGGAATATCAACATTGGCCTTGATATTTACGACATGCCCAAAATTTGAAGCCGTCCCCGAAACTTGAGGACGGCTTTTGTGATTTTCCAGTGTTCCATTTTTCTATTTTGTCGGCTTGCTCATTAAGTCCGACATTGCCGATTCTGCCTTTTGAAGGACATATTTGAGTCCAGGATCGTCAAGACTATTGTGGAGTCTTTTAGTGTATTCATTGAACTTTTTGATGGAATCCTCTTTGAATTTCTTGGAAATAGGTGCCTTTTTTATTTGTACTCGCAGAATCAAGTTCAGAAGTAATCTGCCGTAATAGATCACCTGCTCATGCTTTGGCCGATCTGCGATTTTAGGAGTAAATGGTAACTTATTTTGTCTGTCAGGATTCCTCCTTCTATTCCGTTTGGGCGTGGTTTCCATTTTCCCGGGATTATGTCCCAAGGTTTTGTCTATCTGTATGCCATACTTTCGGGCATTGGCCTGAGTTCGTACCTTATCCCAATTCATTGTTGTCATATATATCTCCGTAAATATTAGCGTTAGTTAGGTCTGGAGGCCCCATTACCTGTAAGTGTTCCGTCGAAGATCATGTCAAACACGTTCATCATGTTCATCACGTTCACACAAACCGTCGTATGATCGGTAATATCAGCAGGGTGAACATGATGAACATGATTTCACATCATTTGTGTTTCATGAACTCGATGTGGTACCCGTCCTTTTTGGCCTTTGCTGAGACACGATAAGTTATGTGCTCAGACTCCGCGAGAGTGGTCTGGATGTACGCAAGATGCTTACGCAAGTTCTTCGGGTCTCGTGGGAATGTGTCATCAGTCTTGCTAGGCTCAACGATTTGGTGCAGAAGGTCGTAGGCTGTCTTAACGGTTCCTTCCCATTGATCCCTGAACCTCATAAATTGCGTAACGGCAAGGCACAGGTTGTTACTCTGAAGCACCTCGGCATTTTGACGCCTTACATTGGCCTGGTAGTCGGCAATAAACTGCTTGCCCAACCCCTTTTCAAGAGCCTCGGCAATCGCATATCCCCATTTTGCAAAGTCGGCTAGGCGTGGGTATTCAGCCAACTTCACCGTAGGGTAGATTGCCTTAGCCTTGGAAAGAGTGTCAAACATGCCACCTAAGATTTCTGGCTTTGCCTCGTTGAATTCGCGCAATAATTGAGCTTCCAGCTTCCGGTCATGCGGTGATATCCTTTCAAGCTCAATCAGCATGGTGCGGTCCAAGATGTCAGGTTTTGTTACTAGAAGATTCACACCGTTGAGGCCAATACAGCGCATGAAATTATAAATGCGGTCGTCATCATCCGTGTACAGGACCCTTTTGGCAATACCGCCACCGGTGCAAGACATACAGAGTATGTCAGACTGCTCATAATCGAGGCGACTCATGTTATCGAATAGAGGGACATGGTGCCGGTTTATCTGCCGTATCAGTTCGTTCTTGTCCCTGGGCATAAATATTACCTCAAGGCTGGAAGGATCTATTAGCCTCTTGATAAGCTTGCACAGGGTTGTCTTGCCGCTACCCTGTGCGCCGTGTGGATGGAAGATAGGATGCGCGATGTCTGGTACGAGGTACGAAATGAGCAACACCAGTGTTTCAAGTTGATGCTTTTTTGAAATGTTGAGGAAATCGAACAAGTGCCAAGCATTGCCGCCTTTTATTGGCGTAACTTGTTCCTGCTGATGGCTGTAACGCCTGAATAACACAGGGGCATCGACAATTTCCCAGCTTTTGCGGCCCACTCTAACAGCCATTTTGTTGCCCAGATCGTACCAGATGAAGTTCTTGTGCCATGCTATACGGAGGTGTAATTCTATCTTCTCACCCTCGCACAAGGCCTTGCTTTCAAGTGTGGCAAGCACCTCCGTCAGATTGCTCTGCTTTGGAGCTTTTTTTGTGGATGAATATATCTCACGAGAGATGAGCGCTCGAATCTCACGGCTTTTTAATGACGAACAATGTCCATCGTGAAAAACGAACGGTTCCCCGTATTGGTCAAGAAAAACATTTATGCCGTCAACAATTTCGAGGGCGGTGTCCAAATTACTCTGATCTTTCGCCGGATCATCTAAAATACCGAGATTACTTTTCAGATCAGCGATGTTACGTGCAGAGCAGTGACCGTGTTGGCATTTGAATCCACCGAGTTGATTGTTGTCAGGGCTCGGCTCAAAATATGCCGTGCCGTTGTCAACCTTGTCCGTGTGTAGGTGAACAAAAGGGCAGGTGACATCGTGCTTGCCTGGTTCCAGTTCCTTTTTCCAGAGTCCTGCCGACTTGAGTGCTGACAGTATTGCATCTCCATTATTATCGGTGACGCTGGTGGCGGTGACGCGGCCTTTACGGCCCTTAATATCAAGTTTCAAATCGAATGCTACAATAATCTTCCTCAAACTGTAGCGTCGGTCAGGGTAAAAATAGACCAGCTTGACTTTTGGGGCTTTGCCACCTACGAGATACTTTTTTTTGGAGTTTACCCCGTAAGGAATCCGCGCCCATCTGGTTGCACCTTTAGCGCCTTTATCGCTAAACCCCTTCTCAGAAATAGCCGTGACTATGGCATCATATCGTGCGAGGTCAGTGCACGGTTTTTTCAGGATAAAGGCACACTGATAGTTGCCCGGGCTTGTCTCAACCTTCCAAGATGGTTTCAGTGGAATTTTGGCAAGCATTTTTGGACTGATGTCATCCAGCAGAATAGCGTGCACCGCAACTACATATTCTTTTTTCGCACGGTAATTCCCTTGCGGATCAGTACGGTATGAGGCTAACGTGAAATAATTGTTGTGGTTCTTCTTGATTACATTTGGCAGCTTACCCCCTCGCATCGTTTTTGGAGTCCAACGTTCGTTTTTGTTGGGGTCATCAGGGAAACCGCAAAATAACGGTTGTTCAGCAGCATCGACTGCGATCTGGAAGAAGATGCCGAGGACAAAATCAATGAGTTTTTTCATTGCTTAGTCCTCCCCTTTTGCAAAACGCATAATTGAAGACAGCCACCACGCCGAAATTCGGGGTCCCAAATGGTGAACCGGCGCAGGGTAACGACCTGATTTAATGCCTGCATAAAATGTTGATTTCGAAATTGGCAGCAGAGTCAATACTTCCTTTAATCGCAGCAGTCGGTCGATGTGATCTGTAAGCTCCATTTTTTGACGAGCCGTTTTAGGCCCTTCTGAGTTCAACTTGTCATCATCTAAATATTCATCTCCCCCTTCACGTGATAGCTTTTTAAGCTCGGACCTCAGCCCCTCAATGATTCGGTCCAGCTTTGCCCCTGGTTTGTAACTGCCTCGTTTGCACCCTTTCGTTTGCATGCCTCTTCTCCTTTGTGGTGGCGGCAACAAAAAAGCCCGTACTGATGAATCGACTTTTGTAAAGTCAATCACAACAGCACGGGCTTACGGGTGTCCAAACAGTCTAATTCTGATGAAGTCGCTTGCTCGCTGCTCTATTCAATTGTTTTGCTTAACTGACAGAACCAAGACTTAGTTTCCATCGGGAAGATCCGAGTTTTCAACTGGAAGATCCAAACTTTGACTATTTAGGTTAACAGTTTTAGCTATTCATCATTGAACGTCAATTTATCCAAAACGTCAACATTATAATGCAGCGTAATGTGATATGTGTTTTTGAGACTAGGAAACGCCTGCCTTATTGCTGGAAGAACATCCTCTCTAAACACTTTCTTAAAATGCTTAGACAAAGTTTCGTGACCTATCCCACCATCATTAATAAAAAAGTCAATGTTACCGGTGAATGGTCTTTTATCCTTAGGGATTGCACCCCGACCTACACGGCTCAAACGGTCCCAAGGACCGGTGGAGTCAAGACAGTTACAGTTAAGCCCCAAGAATCCTGGCAACTTCTTAACTTCACCCTGCAATTTATCAGGCCCAATTGTAATCTTCATTTTTCCTCCACACTAGGAGCCCGTCGGACTTGCACATGAGATTATGAGCAAAGGCAACGGGGCTCTTTTTTAAGCTTGATGTATTTGTCGGCTACGTGATCTACCGATT
>JAYTVV010000318.1:0-2196 GCA_043743795.1 Geobacteraceae bacterium | reverse complement strand
GAAAGGTCGTCGAACCATTCCCGGTCTCAACCAGGATCGGGCCGACATCATTGTGGCTGGAGTCGTAGTGATTGACGAGATTATGCGTTTTTTTGACGCTAACAGAGTGATAATCAATGAACGCGGAATTCGCGAGGGATTACTTATCAAATCGATGAAGCGACTTGGCCTTGCTGTTGGTAGAAGTACACCTCCGACGTGGAGAGATTCCATCAGGGAGTTTGCGGTTTCTTGCCATGTCGATGAGCAGCATGCTACGCACGTTGCAGGGATGGCATTGTCAATGTACGACGCCCTGGCACTTCACTTTGGCTTGGATAAGCCTGAAAAAAAACTACTTGAAGCGGCAGCCATTCTCCACGACTGTGGATATTTCATCAGCTATGGCAGTCATCACAAACATTCTTATCACCTTATCCGCCATTCAGAGCTTTTTGGCTTTACCCCGCGGGAGCATGAACTGATCGCACAAATAGCTCGCTATCACCGAAAGTCCATCCCCAAGCGAAAACACGACGCCTTCCAGAGCCTGAAGGAGAAGGATCAGGTGATAGTCGCCCGATTGGGAGGTATTCTGCGCCTGGCAGATGGTCTTGATCGTAGAAGAAACGGTTTGGTTCAGGAGGTCTCCTGCCTGTTTGCAGGCACTACCATAACGATCAACCTGACTGCAGCGGAAGACATTTCTGTGGAGATTTTTGGGGCCAATGCCAAGAAAGACCTGTTTGAAAAGGCTTTTGGCAGTTCGGTTATTTTTGTCACAGCGTGATCAGAGGTGGTAAAGCTGACCTATTGGCAGTATTACCATCATTCTGTAACAATCTATTTACCTACATGTGACGCCGCCTCTCGATTAAACGGTGTAAAATGCCGGCTGAAATCGATTTCCTGTAAATTAATTCACATTTGCAGTGATATTGAGGAAGGTTTAACCTGTATGACTGCAATAACCCAACAAGAAGTATGCCCGCCCAATCAAAAACTCTCGCCGGCTCGTATTGCTCTGCTTTATGTGTTCATTGGCATTGTCTGGATAGTATTCTCTGACACATTAACTTCCTGGCTCGCAACGGATGTGAACCAGTTTGGCACTATCGGTATTTCGAAGGGCGTTGTCTTCATTTTTGTTACCGGTGGATTACTCCATCTCTTGATACACAACTATGCCGAACAGCTTCGATCAACACAGAAAACGTTTCACCAGGCTGAACAGGAAGTAAAAAAACTGGCCTACTACGATAGGGATACCGGGCTGCCCAACCAAAACCTGCTACTGGACCGGATGAATCAAGTTATTGCCTTCAACAGCCGCAAGCGCAAGAATACCGCTATCATCTATATCAGCCTGACCGGTTTCAAAGCAGTAGTTGATGCACGCGGGCACAGTGGTGGAAGCGAAGCGGTGTGCGCCATAGCAGAACGTCTTGTCACAGCGGTGCGTCAGTATGATACGGTTGCCCGTATCCATCGTGACGAATTCGTCCTTGTCCTGGGAGGTGCCGTACAGGAAGGGGATATTGCCGTGATACTGAACAAACTGCAGACGGTCTTTTCTGTACCGATTCGTTTGGGTGCTGATGAAACTATAATTCCTGCCTGCTTCGGTGTTGCCTGTTTTCCTGCAGATGGATCAACCAGTGAATTGCTTCTTCAGCATGCACATATCGCCATGAATCAGGCACGAAAAAATAGTGTTACTTTTCAGTATTATTCCGAAGAACTTAATCAGAAAGCGGTGGATCGTCTCAATATTGAGACCGGACTGTTGAAAGCCTTGGAAGATGGTGAATTTTATCTCTGTTATCAACCAAAGATGGACATTAACGGTACGGATATTCACGGTATGGAAGCGCTTGTGCGTTGGCAGCGACCAGGGCAGGGAACCATTCCGCCAGACAAATTTATTCCGGTTGCAGAAGAAAATGGCTTGATCGTAAGGTTAGGGACATGGGTGCTACAGGAGGCCTGTCGACAAAACAAAGAATGGCAGGATGGCGGCTTACCGAAGTTGAAAGTCGCCGTAAATCTTTCAGCTCGCCAGCTTCGCGACAACAACTTCGTGCCCCTGGTTATGCAGATACTGGAAGAAACCGGATTGGATCCTCACTATCTTGAATTGGAACTTACTGAAAGTGCCCTGATGGGAGATGCCAGCGATACGGTATGTAAACTCCTCAGCCTGAAAGAGCTGGGGAT
>JAYTVV010000317.1:0-3181 GCA_043743795.1 Geobacteraceae bacterium | reverse complement strand
CCAAACCCATCCACACAAAAAAGCGGGTCATAACCAAAGCCGCCCTCTCCTCTCGGTTCCAAAAGAATCTGTCCGGCGACACTACCGGTAAACACGTGTTCGCCACCTTCGGGAGTAACATAGGCCAGTACGCATATAAATGCCGCCTGTCGTTGTTCTTCCGGAACGCATCGGCACTCCTCCAGTAACCGAATGTTATTTTCAGCATCACCGGCACCAACACCAGCATAACGGGCTGAAAATACTCCGGGGCGGCCATTCAAGACATCAACGACCAGTCCTGAGTCATCAGCCAGCGCCGGAAGTCCGGAAAAACTGGATGCTTCGCGAGCTTTTTTGAGGGCATTTGCCTCGAAAGTAGCGCCATCCTCAATTGTCTCCGGAAAGCCGACATAATCAGCAGCGCAACTGATCTGCTCCACCAATCCGGTCAGCAGTGCACTGATTTCAAGTATTTTACCCTTATTACGTGTCGCGACGACCAAATGCCTCATCTGACAAGCGCCTCCTGCTGGCACGAAAAGAGCTGTTGAATCCCGCGAAGGGCAAGGTCGCGCATGGCATCCATCTCGGCGCCTGTAAACGGCTCAGCCTCGGCTGTACCCTGCACCTCCACAAAGCGGCCACTCGAGGTAATGACAAAATTCATATCAACTTCAGCCGAAGAATCCTCTATATAATTCAAATCCAACAGCGCCTCCCCACCAACAATACCGACACTGACGGCCGCGACAGCTTCCTTGAGCGGGATTTCAGACAGAAGCTCCCTCGACTTCAGGTTGGTTAAGGCATCAACAAGAGCAACATACGCACCGGTTATGGAGGCCGTGCGTGTCCCCCCATCCGCCTGAAGAACGTCGCAATCGATATAAATTGAGCGTTCACCGAGCTTACCAAGATCCGTAATCGCTCTCAGAGAGCGACCAATCAGACGCTGTATCTCTAAAGTGCGACCGGTCTGCTTCCCTTTTGCCGATTCACGTGGAGAGCGAGTATGCGTGGCACGAGGCAGCATTGCGTATTCGGCAGTGACCCAACCGGTGCCTTTTCCCCTCATAAACGGGGGCACAGACTCCTCAACCGATGCCGTACAGAGGACCTTTGTGTCACCGAATTCGATCAGCACCGAACCCTCGGCATGCTTGGTAAAACTGCGGGTAATTTTTATTGGACGTAAAGCGGTGGCACTCCGACCGTCGTTCCTCATACAGGACAACTCCTCGACCTCTGTAAAATCAAAACATGGAGCTGTTCATTAACCTGTCGACGGTGCCGTGTCAAATAAAAAGGGAACCTGAAAATCAAGTTCCCCCTTAGCCTGTAATGTAAAATCCGGATTCGTGTGATTATCCAAGGTGCGTATTGTTATTTTTTGCTCGATTGGCAAGAATGGTAGAATCAAGAAGTTCCCCGCAGCACGTGCATTTCCAGGCATCAAATGAACGGACAAAATCATAAAACTTCTCTACGAACATGCGGCCTTTACAACGTGGACAATGCATGAAATCCCCCCGACTACCGAATTAAATTGCGACAGTGGGGTGTTTACATCTTGTGTGCCAACAATACGGATCATCCGTTATATTGAGACAACTAAATATTTTATCGTTTATTTACAGCATGTTGAAAATAGCTACGAAGCACTGCGTACTTCTTTTCACCAATTCCTTCTACTGACATCAAGTCTTCAATACGCAGAATACCGCCATTGTTTTGACGGTATCCGACAATACGCTTTGCTAAAGCGGGGCCGATGCCGGGCAATCTATCAAAATCAGCCTCAGTCATTGTTGGAATTTCAAGCGGAATATTCAGGACCAGCCGTTCAGGAACAGCCATCTGAGCTTGTGTCACCAACTGCATTCCGTTTGGCTGCGCAGTAAGCTTTAGAGCCGAACCATTCTGCAGCAGACCGTTGGGAGCAGAATCGGAGTCGATTTTGTATTGTTTCTGCGGATACACCGGCCCCGCCATTTTAATGACGCTAAAAGCCAACAAATTGGCGGGCACCTCGTATACCCCCGGATGCATCACGTCTCCACTCACCTGGACCGATATTCTGCCGTTCGATAAAGTACAAAAAGCCGTGCGAGCAGGAAGATCCTGACTCGTACGGCTTTTTAGATATACCGGCACAAGAAGCAGCACCGCACATGCGACCATAACAACACGTCGCATGGTTTCCGTTTTCAGCTTATTCCTCCGACTTGTGCAGCTTATAATCGATGCTGTCAATCAGAGCCTGATATGAAGCATCAATAATGTTGTCAGAAACACCGACTGTTCCCCACCGTGCGTGTTTGTCACCGGATTCAATCAGTACACGGGTCGATGACGCGGTACCCTGACCGGCAGGCAGAACACGTACTTTATAATCAAGCAGCTTCACCTCTTTCAATTTGGGGTAAAATTTTTCCAACGCTTTGCGGATGGCGTTATCAAGGGCATTAACCGGGCCATTCCCTTCAGCAGCGGTATGCTCGACTTTTCCGCCAACCTTGACCATGATGGTCGCTTCGGCCATCGGCTTCTGATCCTCGCCACGTTTTTCGTCGATGACCCGGAAACCAAGGACGGTGAAGAATTTTTTGTGGGCGCCGAGCGCCTTTTTCATCAGCAGCTCAAAAGAAGCTTCCGCACCCTCGAACTGATAGCCGCGATTTTCCATATCCTTGATATTATCGAGGATTTCCAGAGTGACCGGATCTTTGCTGTCGAGATTGATATTGAATTCTTCGGCCTTTGCCAGAATATTGGAACGGCCGGACAGATCGGAAATGAGTACACGGGTACAATTGCCGACCAACTCAGGGCGCATATGCTCATATGTTTCCGGGTGACGCTGAATCGCGCTGACATGCACCCCACCCTTGTGGGCAAAAGCGGAATTACCGACATAGGCTTGATGCTTGTTTGGCGAAATATTTGCCAGTTCATACACATAGCGGGATACTTCACGCAGATGGCGCATCTGCTCGTCAGTGATGCACTGCTTGTCCATTTTGGCCTTCAGCGCCGGAATAATTGAACAGAGGTTGGCGTTGCCGCAGCGTTCACCGAAGCCGTTGATTGTGCCTTGAACCTGAATGATGCCCTGTTCAACCGCAATCAGGGTGTTGGCTACGGCACAGTCGCCATCGTTATGGGTGTGTATGCCAAGCGGCGTTTTGATGTGTTTTTG
>JAYTVV010000316.1:0-1723 GCA_043743795.1 Geobacteraceae bacterium | reverse complement strand
CGATGTCAATCAGGCCTTGCTGAAGCGGTCGCTGGATGGTGTGGTGGAATCGTGTGTCAACTACGTGGGGGTCGATCTGAACACCGCCTCCTGGGCGCTACTGGCCTATGTTTCCGGCGTGGGTCCGGCCCTGGCCAAGGCCATTACCCGCTATCGCGATGAGAACGGCTCCTTTGCTTCCCGCAAGGGCTTGCTCAAGGTGCCGCGCTTCGGGGCCAAGGCATTCGAACAGGCCGCCGGATTTCTGCGCATCCGGGGTGGTACGCATCCGCTGGATAATACGGCTGTGCACCCCGAACGTTATGGTTTGGTGGAGGCCATGGCCTCGGATCTGGGGGTATCCCTGGCAGAGCTGGTTGCCAATCCAGCCCTGGTGGATCGGATCGATCTCAAACGCTACGTGGCGGAGAACGTCGGTTTGCCGACCCTGAACGACATCATTACGGAGTTGAAGAAGCCGGGGCGCGATCCGCGTAGCCAGTTCCAAACCGCTGCCTTCCGGGATGATATTCGTGAGATTGGCGATCTGCAGGAGGGTATGATCCTGCAGGGGGTCGTGACCAACGTAACCGCTTTTGGCGCTTTTGTGGACATCGGTGTTCACCAGGATGGCCTGGTGCATATCAGCCATCTGGCCAACCGTTATGTCAAGGACCCGGGCGATGCGGTCAAGGCCGGGCAGGTGGTCAAGGTCAAGGTCCTGTCTGCCGACCCGCAGCGCAAACGGATCTCGTTGTCGATCAAAGAAGCCGAGCAGGGTGTGAAAGCAACGACATGAGATCTACTCAGCAGCATGGGAATTAAATCCGAAGTCAGAGGAATGGAATAATGGAAGAAAAACAGGATAGCAGCAAGATATGGAGGTTGGCGGCTGATGCGACGGGCAGTCGGCTCTCATCCCGCACGGTCAGTAGCGCCGAGCCGCTTCTGGAGGAGGATGCCTCGCCGCAGGTTGCGCGGGATAGCATTGCCAAGGATCTGATGCGGATCTTTGATGCCCTGCTGGGGTGTACTACCAAACGGAGCGGCGTCAGCCTGGACTTTCTGCATGCCCACAAATCCAAGCCGGCCAGCGGAACCCAGAAAAAACTGGAGCAGGAGATCTACCGCCTGATCAAGGGACTGGTCGAGCTGAATTCTCCCAACACCGGCTTTGCGGTCAACGTCCTCTTCAACAACGGCAGCTATTACTACAACAAGGCCAATGTGCCGCTTTCGTTTGGGGTCTTTCTGACCTCGCTGGTTGAGTTTCTGGAAGGGCACGATTGTCTGAATGTCTGTCCGGAAGAGATTGCAAAATTGAGAACGCTGCTCGACCGGGGCTAAACGGGAGCGGACCTACGTCCGCACAACTCCCCCTTCACATCAGGATGCGTGTTTGCCGCTCTTTTTCGATGGTTTCAGATGGGCCATAAAGACCACATGCCGCAGGCCGCCCCGTCCGGGGCGGTCGGTGGTTACGGTGAAACCAGCACTCCTCAGCCGTTTCTCGAAGCTTTCATCATACTGCTCCCCCCATACCGCCACAACTCCACAGGGCTTGAGCGCCGCCCGCATATTTTCAATGGCCCGACTGCCGTAGAGCGGATCATCGCTATGGTGCGTTTTGGCGTGTGGTCCGCGGTACAGGTCGAGGATGATGGCATCAAAACGCGCCTCGCCGCCATTCACGGCACTCCGGCGAATCAGGTGGGCCACGTCGCCGATCTCGACTGTTACCCGC
>JAYTVV010000315.1:0-4986 GCA_043743795.1 Geobacteraceae bacterium | reverse complement strand
CATCATTCATCTAAAGTTGCATGAAGGAGTAAAACTATGGCTCGAGTAACCGTTGAAGATTGTCTGGAAAAGGTTGAAAACAGATTCCAACTCGTAATTTTGGCTGCAAAGCGGGTTAAACAGCTCTATAAAGGATCTCAGCCGTTAATTGAATCCAAAAACAACCGCCAGGTTGTCACTGCTCTTCGTGAAATTGCTGCCGGCAAAATCGGGTATGAAGTCTCAAAAAAACAGCGCATCTAACCCGCCACTCCGGGTGAAGCTGGTTTTTCCGGTTTCACCCTTTTTTTATCCATTCTCTGAACAATCCCAATTTATCCAGTTACAGGCGAAGAATAACGTATGATCCGACTCAACGACATTCTTGATAAGGTTTCAGCGTATAATCCGACCGCTGATCATAATCTGATTCGCAAAGCGTATGTGTATTGCGCTAAAGTGCATCAGGGGCAGACACGGTTGTCGGGTGAACCGTATATTATCCATCCGATGGAGGTTGCAGGACTTCTTGCCGAACTGAAGCTGGATGTCCCCAGTATTGTGACCGGCTTTCTTCATGACACGATCGAAGATACGCTGGCAACATCGGAAGATCTAACCAAAATGTTCGGTGTTGAGGTTGCTGATCTGGTGGAGGGTGTTACCAAGATCAGCAAGATCAACTTTAAAACCAAAGAAGAAAGTCAGGCTGAGAATTTTCGCAAGATGTTGCTGGCGATGGCTATCGACATACGCGTCATTCTGGTCAAGTTGGCTGACCGTCTTCACAATATGCGTACCCTGGAGTTTCAGGATGAAGTGAAGCAGCGGCGCATTGCCCGTGAAACGATGGATATTTATGCCCCGATTGCCAACAGGCTCGGGATATCATGGGTGAAGGTGGAGTTGGAAGATCTTTCGTTTCGCTATCTGCATCCTGAGATATACTTTGATCTGGTAAAGAAAATATCCCAGAAAAAGCAGGAGCGTGAAGCGTTCGTTGAAGAAGCCAAAGCCATCATATCTGAGAAACTGGCTTTTTATGGCATTAAGGGAGAAGTGTCCGGCCGAAGTAAACACCTGTATTCGATTTATCGAAAAATGGAAAAACGCAATGTCGAGTTTGAAGAGATTTATGATCTTATTGCGGTGAGGGTGCTTGTCGAGGACGTTCGCGAGTGCTATGAGGTTCTGGGAGTTATCCATTCGGCGTGGAAACCGATTCCGGGACGTTTCAAGGACTATATTGCCATGCCCAAGGGGAATATGTATCAATCCCTGCATACGACTGTTATAGGCCCACAGGGTGACCGGATGGAAGTCCAGATTCGCTCTCATGAGATGCACAGTGTCGCCGATGCCGGCATTGCGGCACACTGGAAATACAAGGAAGGCAAGGGGTATGACGAGAAGGAGGTTAAGCGTTTTGCCTGGCTGCGGCAGCTCCTTGAGTGGCAGCAGGACCTGCAGGATTCCAAAGAGTTTATGGATTCAGTCAAGGTTGAGCTGTTCACAGAAGAAGTCTACGTTTTTACCCCGAAAGGGGATGTGAAGGGGTATCCCAAAGGTTCTACACCGATAGATTTTGCCTATAGCGTTCATACTGATATCGGCCATCGCTGTGTTGGTGCAAAGGTCAACGGCAAACTGGTGCCGCTCAAGTATGAGTTGAAAAACGGCGATATTGTTGAGGTTATTACTTCGCCTCACCATACTCCAAGTAAAGATTGGCTTAAAATTGTAAAAAGTTCCCGGGCCCGTAATAAAATCAGAGCCTGGATTAAAATTGAAGAACGGAAGCGCAGCATTATACTTGGTCGTGAGTTTTGCGAAAAAGATTTCCGCAGATATTCTATCAATCTTCAAAAGATACAGAAAAGCGGTGAGTTCAAGAAGATCGCTGCCGAATTTGGCTATGCTGCAGATGATGATCTGTTGGCGGCTGTCGGCTACGGGAAAATATCCAGCAGCCAGATCGTAGCCAAGCTTCTTCCGGAAGAAAAGCTGAAAGAACGGGCCGAGCATAAAGAGTCCCGGCTAGAGTCGGTTATTAACAAGCTGAAGGGGAAATCAAGCGGTGCGGTCGAGATTGGCGGACTGGATGACGTATTGGTACGGTTTGGCAAGTGTTGCAATCCGGTTCCAGGTGATGAAATAATCGGTTTTATCACACGGGGCAAAGGGGTTACGGTACATACGGCGGATTGCCAGTTTGCTTTGGAAAGTGACCCTGAACGACGTGTTGATGTGGCCTGGAATAAAGTTAAGACGGCAGTGTTACCTGTCAAAATCAGGGTGCTCTGTCATGACGTAAAAGGAATTCTTGCCACGATTACTTTGGCAATCACAAATTGCGAGGCGAATATTGCCAGTGCCCAGATTCAGAGTACCATTGATCAACGCGGTGAAAATATTTTCGAGGTCAATGTTACTGATTTGGCTCACCTTCAAAAAGTCATGAATTCACTTATGAAAGTGAAGGGTGTTATTAAAGTGGAAAGGATCAAACGATGAAGCTTAAAATTCTGTCAACTGACAAAGCTCCCGCAGCAATCGGCCCTTACTCTCAAGCGGTATCATGCGGAAACGTGCTGTTTTGCTCCGGTCAGATACCACTTGACCCTGCCACCGGAGAAATGGTTGCGGGGGATATCGTTCTGCAGGCTGAGCGAGTGATGATTAATATCTCTGAAGTGCTGTCTGCCGCCGGTATAGGTTTTGATGATGTTGTCAAAACGACTATTTACCTTGTTGATATGGCAGATTTTGCCGCAGTTAATGAAGTGTATGGCCGTCGTTTTACTGGCCATAAGCCGGCCCGTTCTACGGTTGCCGTTACGGCACTTCCCCGTGGGGCGCTGCTCGAAATTGAAGTAATCGCCAGTCTGTAACGTATAATAACGAAAAAAAGCCGCATCCCCCAAGGGGGTGCGGCTGCAGTGGAAAGCTGATCTGAAACCTGAATTAAAGAGACTTGGTTACGAATCCTGAACGGATACAGCGGGTACAAACTTTTACAGTAGATATACTGCCGTTGCTTTTAACCGCTTTGATTTTCTGGAGATTCGGATACCAAACCGTACGCGTTTTATTGTTCGCATGGCTGACATTGTTTCCGAAGCTGGGGCCTTTTCCGCAAATTTCACATTTTCTTGACATATTGTTGTCCTCCGTTGATTGCTGAAAAAAATCTTATAGCAGACTGCGGTAGTTGTTGCAAGAAAAATATGGGACACCGTATGAATACCATCAAGGCATTCCTCACATTATGCATCATCGGACTGGTTGTTATAACGGTACTGTTTATTGATTTTACCTATAAAACCTTTTCGTATCGCCAGAATACGCACAAAGCAGACGCAATAGTCGTTTTGGCGGGCGGTAAGGGGCGCGTGGAAGAGGGAGTGCGTCTTTTTCGCGCATCTCGTGCTGAATATCTGTTTTTTGTGGGAGTTGATCCGTCAGTCAGAAAAAGTGACCTGTATCGGCCAAAGCCTGGCGACCCTTCCGGAGAGAACGTTATTCTCGAAAAATCTTCCCGTAATACTCTTGAAAACTCGATTTTCGGGCGTGATGTGATCGTACGCAGTGGCGTCCACTCGGTGATACTGATTACCTCGCGCTATCATCTCAAACGTGCTTCCATACTGTTTCGAAATTCTCTTCCAAAAGATATAACCATTATTCCATATCCCGTGGATTCAGTTAACCTGAAGGAGTCCTGGTGGAGTCATGGCGGCAGTTTTCAGCTATTGTTCCGCGAATTTTATAAATACTGCCTGTTCCGGATGTTTTTTCTGTTTGCACCGGGAGATCTCCGGGAAAGTGTACTGCCGACTGTTGCTGGGGAGTGACGCCTCTTTCAAATTGCAACACTTTCTGTTATAGTCCCGCGACATTTTAAGGATGAAAGGTTTTTATCATGCGTTATATCAGTACCCGTGGCGGCATTACTCCGATTACTTTCAAAGATGCTGTCATGATGGGGCTGGCCTCTGATGGCGGCCTGCTTCTGCCGCAATCGTATCCAGCAGTTACGAGAGAGCAGCTTGAATCATGGCGAACGCTTTGTTATTCTGACCTGGCTTTTGAAGTTATATCCCACTTTATTGACGATATTCCTGCCACCGATCTGAGAAGTCTGATCAACCGATCGTACTCCACTTTTACACACCCTGAGGTTACACCGTTGGTCAAGCACGACGGTGTCTATATTCTTGAACTGTTTCACGGCGTAACTCTGGCTTTCAAGGATGTTGCCCTGCAGTTTCTCGGAAATCTATTCGAATACATACTGGCAGAACGGGACCAAAAACTAAACATCATTGGCGCCACTTCAGGTGATACCGGTAGTGCCGCTATTCATGGTGTTCGCGGCAAAAAAGGTATTTCAATATTTATTCTTCATCCATATGGCAAGACGTCAGCAGTTCAAGCATTACAGATGACTTCTGTTACTGACGCAAATGTGCATAATATTGCCGTGCGCGGCACTTTTGATGATTGCCAGGATATGGTGAAAGAGCTGTTCGGAGATCTGGATTTTAAAGAAAAATATTCTCTGGGGGCGGTAAATTCAATCAACTGGGCGCGGGTATTGGCGCAGGTGGTATATTATTTTTATGCCTGGCTACGGGCCACGGATGGATCAGATATACCGGTGCATTTTTCGGTGCCTACCGGAAATTTTGGTGATATTTTTGCCGGTTTTGTTGCAAAGAGAATGGGTTTGCCTGTTGATACTCTCTTGCTGGCCACCAATGAAAACAATATTCTGACTCGTTTTATAAATGCATCTGACTACTCCCTGGGCGATGTCGTTTCGACGGTTTCTCCTTCTATGGATATTCAGATCGCCTCCAACTTTGAACGCTACCTGTTTCATCTGTTTGCAGAAAATCCTGACCGCGTTAAAGGAGCGTTTGCTGAGCTGAAAGAACATGGTCGCATTTCGTGCTCGCCAAGTGAAATGGCGCTGGTTCGAAAAGACTTTTGCTCTGCTTCCAT
>JAYTVV010000314.1:0-7302 GCA_043743795.1 Geobacteraceae bacterium | reverse complement strand
ATATCAAACAATTTTCCGACTTTCTCCATCATTCTGAAGGTTTTACGACGATGGGCGATCACAAGTGCCGCCAACTCCTGACACGCAACATCGAAATCGTCATTAATGATTATGTAGTCATACCAGCGCGCTTCCCTGATCTCGTCGGCAGCACGGATGATACGGCGTTCAATAACATCCTGGGCATCGGTCGAACGGTGTTCAAGGCGACTGCGAAGCTCTCCCATGCTGGGCGGCATAATAAATACATACACGCCCCCATCAAATTGTTCCTTCAGCTTGAGAGCGCCCTGACAGTCAATATCCAGAACGAGATCGATTCCGTTTTTTCGAGCTTCTTCAAGTGTCCGCAATGCAGTACCGTACTTGTTACCATGAACCTCAGCCCACTCGGCAAAAGCGTCTTCTGCAACCATGCCATCAAATACATCCTGACTGACAAAATGGTACGCTTCACCCTCAACTTCTCCCGGTCGGGGCGCGCGGGTCGTATAACTGACAGACTCTTTCATATCGGGAAACGTTTTAAACAATTCACGACACAGCGACGTTTTTCCAGCACCGGACGGTGCCGAAAGAATCAGAATCAAACCTTCACGTTTCATTTCTCACACCCTTCAGAAGCATTCTATTTCGCATCATACCGATCAGTATACTGGTCGCGGTCACTCCACATTCTGAACTTGCTCTCGCATCTTCTCCATTTCCGCCTTAATCTGGATTACCACTGAGGTAATACCGGCATCATTTGATTTAGACCCGATTGTGTTGACCTCCCGATTCATCTCCTGCATCAGAAAATCAAGTTTTCGGCCAACCGGCTCACAAATGCGCAGTGCCTCGTCAAACTGATTAAAATGACTTGCAAGCCTCACCAGCTCTTCAGTGACATCACAACGATCAGCCAACAAAGCAACTTCCTGTGCCAATCGACTTCCATCCATTTCTATCCCTTCAAGAAGCTGATCCAGTCGTACCTTTAATTTTTGATGATATTCCGTCACCATCTGCGGTGTCCGCTCACCAATCTGCGCCGACCATTCCGCAATCTGCTCCCTCCTGGCCTGAAGATCAGCATTCAGGGCCTCACCCTCCCTGATTCTCATACCATCAAGCGCCGCAACAGCTACCTGCACGGCGTCAATAAGATATGGCTGTAATTCAGCTTCGTCCGACGAACCGCCTGCCGACTCTTTCATAACCCCCTTTTGTGACATTATAAAAGAGGGAGGAGCATCTTGCGGCAGATTGAGCTCTTTTGCCAATCTGGCATAGGCTTCATAATATCCACGTGCAACAGCCATATCCAGCTGTGGTGCAATATTTTCAGCGGCAGATTCATCCCACTGCACAGAAATATCAATCTTTCCCCTTTTCAAAACAGAAGCAGCCTGTCGCTTTACCTCATTTTCCAAAGCATAAAAAGAACGCGGCAAGCGCACGGAAATCTCACCATAGCGGTGGTTTACTGAACGAATCTCAACAAGAAAAGTGCCGTTTGGCGTTGATGATTCCCCTTTACCATAACCTGTCATACTCTTAAGCACTGAGACTACCTCCATTTAATACATACTATTTCAAGAAATCAAAATAGGCAGCAGTGCATGACCTTCCACAAGCAGTCCGGTCGCCTTGCCCTGAAATTCGTCATACGAAACAGCGCCGTTACCCTCCTCTGTCCCACCCCGATAAATGACAAACGGGACAGGATCTGAAGTATGAGTCATCAATCGTACCGGCGTCGGGTGATCAGGCATGCAAAGAACAACATATTCACCAAACTGCTTGATTCCTTCCAGAACAGTTCCAACGACCAGACGGTCAAAATCCTCAATTGCCTGGATTTTATGCTGCATATTGCCGGCGTGAGAAGCCTCGTCCGGCGCTTCCACATGAACATAGACAAAATCGTGATTTTCCAGGGCAGTCAAAGCCGCCTGCCCCTTGCCAAGATAATTGGTGTCGATATAGCCGGTGGCTCCTTCAACATTAATGACATCCAGCCCGGCACAGATACCGATACCCTTGATTAAATCAACTGCCGAAATAACCGCACCGGTCAGTCCGAATTTTTCCTGATACGTTTCAATCCGGGGAGTCTTGCCGTGCCCCCAGAGCCAGACCGAATTGGCTGGCAGATGCCCCTGTTCCTTACGCCGCACGTTGACCGGATGACTGTGAAGCACCATCTGGGCATGATTCATGATGTTGTTAAGCATATCAGCACCATCACCGCGTGGGAGAGAATCAAGTATTGCCTTTCCGGTAATGTCATGCGGCGGGGTTGAGCGCATGCCGTCTTTGCCGCCACGCCAGACCATGAGATGCCGATACCCGACACCGGGATAAAATTCAATTTCAGAGCTGCCAAGCTCCTTCCGGAGAGTATCAATCAGCTCATGAGCCTCTTCTGAAGAGATATGCCCCGCAGAAAAGTCCTGCATATAAATCGAGCTGCCCTGTGGCTTGAGCGTAACCAGGTTCATGCGAAAAGCAACGTCATCCGGACCGAGAACGACTCCCATACTGATCGCCTCTAAGGGCGAACGTCCGGTGTAGCAGGTACGGGGATCGTAGCCGAATACGGACAGATTTGCCACGTCACTGCCGGGAGGCAGGCCGGTTGGAACCGTATGAGCGAGGCCGGCCTGGCCATGCTGAGCCATAAAATCCATGTGGGGGGTTGCAGCGTACTGCAATGGAGACTTGTTGCCGAGTTCACTATACGCGATGTCCGACATACCATCGCCGAGGAGGATAATTACCTTCATAACAACCTTTCAGGGTTACATAAAATGTGTGGATGTATATTAGATTTCATATTGACCGTTGTCAATCAATCAAGACAAAAGCAGGTGCATCACTTCAAGAGAGATAACGGATATACGCGATATGTACTCAGCTTCGGCGTAAACGTATCTTCAGCAAAGGAAGCATGTATGTCAGGATCTTCAAGAAGAATGGTAAATTTTTCTTTAGCCGCAGTTTCATACGATATTTCAAGAGGTATCGGCACTCCATCATGAGCGGTATACTTGCTGTATTTGACGATACCACCCGCTGCTGTTGATTTTGAAACGAGCAGACCGTTTTCAAAAAATGCTTTTTCCATCTCCCCGAACCGGTTGTTTCTCTGTACAACAGAGGTGCGTCGCGCTGAGTCAGACGGGTCTATATCTATAAGCCAATGGATGTACCGCCACCCACTGGAATCACCTGTTTCAGGCAGATCGCTCCGAACGCCACTAAAGGCAACGCCGTTGCCGACATCAATAATTGTTACCAGATCACCAGACACAAACACTTCCTGCAGTACTGAGCCAAAAGGCGAGAGGATAACAGCTCGCATTTGATCCGGCTTTCGGTACATGAGTACACCGCTTCCGGAAATGCTTCGTTCAGACGTGGAGAATGAAAGTGAGGCATTACTGGAAAGTGAATCAATAGTCGCGCCGTTCAGATACGTCAGCTCTGCAGGTACACGTGCAGCCAGGCAGCCTGTGAGGGAAATAGTCAGTAATAACAGTAGCACTGCACAAAGTGCCTTTCCGAATAGAGCTTTCTGCATACCAAAATTAAACGGCATTTTCACATCACCTCAACTTGATAAAAGCCTGATCCAAAAGCGGCTCCCTTACCGGCATTGAAAAAACTTCCCAGTAATAACAAAGAAAACATGGGCTCAATAAGGCCGGTATACTCTGCGGTACCTGTTAATCCGGCTTTGTTCAGACGATGCGACCACAGGGGCTGAGTATACTGTATTTCATCTTCCAAAACAGCAACCTTCCGGGCGGCCTGAGAAAGTCCAACAAAATCCAGAACAAGCTCCTCTGTACCGTAATAGGCACACAACGAGGAGCAGCGGCGCAACTGACTGCAAAAAAAAGCTGCAAAGTCAAAATGATGCGCAATTGAACCATTGATCAGCATGCGCAGTGGAGACTTCAGCCGCAATCTGACCGAATCTGAATGAAGCGTATTCCGGAGAACATGCTGACCGGAAAGCAGTATGACACTCTCCGACAGTGATGACGCAATTGATATTACATGCCTGACATCCTGATAATCAAGACTGTAGGAACGCAGTACATAATCTGTCGGAGCCAGATTAGCACTCAGAACGCCTTCAATGACACGGAGCAACGCAGCATGAAATATCTCCACATAATTAACTGCACTGCCAACAATAACCAGACCAACGGTGCCGGTAGAAGTTACGCCGTCTGTTCCACGTACATACGAGGAAAACGGCAGTGAAGGTTTTTGATGCCGTCGAACAATATCCGGATCGGATGACAACGACTGATCAAAAATGATCCGGTACGCGCACCCTTCCCGCATGGTGCAAAAAGCACATGACTGCTGCAAAGTTGAGCAGCATACCGCTTTAAAGCCGGTTTCAAACTGCCGTACCGCAGCATACAGTGCGACGGTCAATTGAACAGGAATCACGGAATCAATATCACATTCAAGGCGAACAAAGTCGAGGCTCACAGGATTTCAGCTCCAAACAAAAACAGGGGCAGCCATAACGGCTGCCCCAAAAGTACTAATGCACTCGTATCAACAATGAAATCAGACTAATGCTTTAATAAATTCACGATTCATTCTGGCGATAAACTTGACATTTATCCCCTTCGGACAGGCAGCCATGCACTCATAGTGGTTGGAACAATTGCCGAAACCACACTCCGTCATGGTATTCGTCATGTTCTTCACACGTGCTGCAGCTTCGCCTTTACCCTGTGGCAATATCGCCAACTGGGAAACCTTGGCGCCGGTAAACAGCATAGCCGAACCATTCGGACATCCTGCGACGCAGGCACCGCAACCAACACATTCTGCCGCATCCATCGCTTCATCCGCAACCTGCTTGGGAATCAGAATGGCATTTCCGTCAGCAACACCGCCAGTATGACACGAGGTGTAGCCACCGGACTGAATGATCTTGTCCAGTGCAGAACGATCTACGATCAGGTCGCGGATAATCGGGAACGCACGGGCTCTCCACGGCTCAATGTAGATAGTGTCGCCGTCTTTGAATTTACGCATATGCAGCTGGCAAACGGTCGTACGATCCTGGCCGCCATGCGGGGCGCCGTTGATAACCTGCGAACACATACCACAGATACCTTCGCGGCAGTCGTGATCGAAAACAATCGGATCTTTTCCAGCGTGAATCAGATCCTCGTTAACGCAGTCAAGCATTTCCAGGAACGAGTGGTGATCAGTAATATTTTTTGCAGTATAGGTCTCGAATTTACCCGGATCGTTGGCATTCTTCTGGCGCCACACGATCAGTGTCAATGTCATGGTCTTGTGATCGCTCATTATTTGTAACTCCTTATGGCGAGATGTACATTGTCAAACTTCAACGGCTCTTTATGCAGTTCAGGAGCTTTGTTGTCTCCCTTGTATTCCCATGCGCCAACGTAACAGAAGTTGACGTCATCACGCTGTGCTTCACCGGCATCCTGGTATTCAGAGCGGAAATGACCACCGCAGGATTCGTTACGGTGCAGGGCGTCACGGCACATAAGCTCACTGAATTCGAGGAAGTCAGCGGTACGGCCGGCATTTTCCAGCTGCTGATTGAGTTCTGCACCACTGCCGGTAACTTTAACATTTTTCCAGAATTCTTCACGCAGAGCAGGAATTTTCTTGAGGTTGATCTCAAGTGATTCCTTGGTACGTGCCATACCGCAATTTTCCCACATCAGACCGCCGACTTCACGCATGAATTCAAAAACGGTTTTCTTACCATTGATGCCAAGCATCTTGTTCTGCTCCGCTTTGACATCTGCTTCACATTTCTTAAACTCGGGGTGATCAGTCTTGACCTGACCCGGCTTAACGGTAGCCAGGTAGCCGCCGATTGTGTACGGAATAACGAAGTAACCGTCGGCCAGACCCTGCATAAGAGCCGAAGCCCCCAGACGGTTGGCGCCGTGTACCGAGAAGTTGGCCTCGCCTAGCACAAACAGACCGGGGATGTTGCTCATCAGGTTGTAATCAACCCACAGGCCGCCCATGGAGTAATGCGGTGCAGGGTACATACGCATCGGTCGCTTGTAGGCATCCTCATCCGTAATCTTTTCATACATTTCAAACAGATTGCCGTAACGCTCTTTAATGGTGTCAGCACCGACACGTGCGATAGAAGCGCCAAAATCGAGGTAAACACCGCGACCACCGGGGCCGACACCACGTCCATCGTCACACTGCTCCTTGGCAGCGCGGGAAGCGATATCACGCGGTGCCAGGTTGCCGTAGGAGGGGTACTTACGTTCGAGATAGTAGTCACGGTCATCTTCAGCGATTTCGTTCGGATGTTTGCCGCAATCTTCTTTCTTCTTCGGAACCCATACGCGACCATCATTACGAAGCGACTCAGACATCAGGGTCAGCTTTGACTGGTAGTCGCCGGCCTGTGGAATACAGGTCGGGTGAATCTGTGTGTAGCAAGGGTTGGCGAAGAACGCACCCTTTTTGTGAGCTTTCCAGTTGGCCGTAACGGAGCATCCCATTGCGTTGGTGGAGAGGTAAAATACATTAACATAGCCGCCGGTTGCCAGACAGACCGCATCTGCAGCATAGCTTTCCATCTCGCCGGTTACCAGATTACGGACCGTAATACCGCGGGCAACGCCATCTACAACAACCAGGTCGAGCATTTCACGACGGTCATACATTTTAACGGTACCAAGCTTGATCTGACGGGAAAGAGCTGAGTAGGCACCCAACAGCAGCTGCTGACCGGTCTGGCCACGAGCAAAGAATGTACGGGAAACCTGGGCACCACCGAAAGAGCGGTTATCCAGATAGCCGGCATAGTCGCGGCCAAATGGGACACCCTGTGCCACGCACTGGTCGATGATGTTATTTGACACCTGGGCAAGACGCCATACGTCTGCCTCGCGGGCACGGAAGTCGCCCCCTTTGATTGTGTCATAAAACAGACGGTAGATAGAATCGCCATCGTTCGGATAGTTTTTGGCAGCGTTGATGCCGCCCTGTGCTGCGATGGAGTGGGCACGGCGCGGGCTATCCTGATAACAGAACGCCTGCACGTTATAACCAAGTTCACCAAGAGATGCAGCAGCAGCGCCACCGGCCAGGCCGGTACCGACAACAATAACACTATACTTACGCTTATTTGCGGGGTTGACCAGCTTCAAGTCGAAGCGGTGCTTGTCCCAGGTTTGTTCAATAGGTCCGGTTGGACATTTTCCATCAAGTATCACAATAACCCCCTTAACCTTTCAAAATGCCGGCAAAAATTGTCAGCGGGATGGTAAC
>JAYTVV010000313.1:0-5681 GCA_043743795.1 Geobacteraceae bacterium | reverse complement strand
GAGCAACTTCGATATCGCTGATACAAACTGTTCTCGCCATGGTTCACCTCCATGTCGAGAGTATAAATTAATGACAACTTGAATGCAACTTGGAATTAGTACTCATTTTCATCGGTACACCTCCAAAGTAAATTTAGTGTCGTTGTTCTACAAACTACATCTGAATATGTCAATCACGTTTTTATCGCCCCACCAGCCAGCCAGCCAGATTGGCGGCAAGTCGGCTGTTGTTTTCATCAAGATAACGATTCTGAAAGAGCGCGTCATCACCAAATACGGCATACCCGCCGGCACCAAGCGTCCCGGATACAGCAACGGTGAAAGCGCCGATCACATCACCTCTCGACAGCACTTTATTGCCATCAAGATCCGCCCAGGCGTCCGCAGATGTCTGGGCAATGGCATGCCCGGTTTTGCCCGGATCGAGTGCCCAGGCACCGTAAACAGAAAAGTGTGTCAGGCCGGCAAACAGCGGCGAACCAGACAGTCCGGTGACTCTGAAGTTGATGTCTGCATCAATTATATTATTGCGCTCATGCAGTACGGCATTGGAGTGATCAAGGTCAAGACGGGCCAGCAGTTCTGCCAACGGCGGGCCAATATGCAGCATCGCCGCAAGCCGGCCCCCTCTTTCAATAAATCGTACGACGGATTCAATTTCTTCAGGGCGCAACGATCCAAAAGGCCCGGAGATAACCAGCGCAGCAATACCGCTCAGCGTCTCATCGTTCAATTGTTTCTTTGTTGAAGTGACGAGCGCCCCCTGACTGCGCATGACGTCAGCAAGCTTGGACAGTTGCAGTTCACCCCTTTCTTCTATCAGAAAGCGCTGATCATGCCCCTGATCAAAAAGAATCTGCGCTTTTCCCTCTGCAGCACATGCATTTCCTGCAAAAAGCAGAACAACAAAAGCCAGCATTCTCATTGCTTGCCGCATTTCCATAATAAAAACCCCTCAAAAAGACTATTTAAGTCTTTTTATAGCGACAGCGGCTATGTATTGCAAGAAAATATTTTCCTTACCATACCGATTGTGGTACTTAAATTGTTGTATCATTACTGACATTCAATCGTACCAAAGGAGAAAAACAATGAGCAACAAGAAACCTGAATTAACTTTCAAGTACGTCTTCAATTACGGCTATAACCCTACCTACGTCAATGGTGCTCAGGGCGGTTTCTCACCTCGCGGCGAAATGGTAATCAACTTTTATCTTGAGCGTCAACCGTTACCCGACGCAATTACCCATGAGATAACCCCTGAAGGCTCAATCGGCCGTGAAACCGGCGTAGACCCCAAAGACCTGGCCAGCAGCATGGTTCGTTTCATTGATACCGGCGTTGTAATGAGTTACGAAAACGCCAAAGTATTCCATGCATGGATGGGCGAGAAGCTGCGGGAAGTGGAAGAAATGCACAAAGCCCGCACCGAGTTTGAACAGTCGCAGGCTGTCGGACAGGCATAAAGACTGGCTCACGTGGCGAGAGGCGAGGGAAAGTACATGCGCGGAAAACATCACTTGTACGTCGTAATTATCCTGATGGCTTCCGCGCTCCTGCCCGGCCTCTCCGTCACTGCAGCCGTATTTCCGATTCCGGAGCGATTGGAATTTGAGCTTTCCTATACCGGCATTACAGCCGGTCAGGCAGTTCAGGAAGTCAAACAGGTAAACAATGAAATCCAGATTGTTTCCACAGCTCACTCAGCTGACTGGCTGCGCTTCTTTTTTCCCGTTGACGACCGCATCGAATCGTATGTGACATCAGGTACTTCTTCGCTGTACATCGGCTCTCCCCGCCTGTATCAGGAGCGGAAACATGAGGGCAAAACCATCACCAACCGGGAAGCTCGCTTTGACCGTCAAAAGCTTGAAGTAACAACCATCGATCGTCGTAAGAACAGTGAGACGAAACAAGCTATAACCAAGCGGACGTACGACACCCTCTCAAGTTTTTTCTACTTTCGCACGATTCCCCTGCAGGTGGGCACTTCATATTACATTGACATCTACGACTGCAAACGGCTGTGGAACACTGAAGTAAAAGTTCTGCGCCGGGAGGAGCTTGTCACCCCCCTGGGACGGTTCAAAACCATAGTGATTCAGCCGCTTCTGAAATCAGAGGGGATTTTTGCCCGGACAGGAGATATGTTCATCTGGCTGACTGACGATGACCGCAGGATTCCGGTGCAGATGAAATCAAAAGTCATCGTGGGAAGCATCACCGCCACCCTGACAGGGGGCAGCTACTGGGCCGGCAGAAAGTAACCCCTGATCCAATAGATTTCTTCCTTTTTTCGCGGCGCCGTGATAGAAAAACCCGTCACTAACAATGTTTTACCCAAACAGCAGGAGTGCATTCATGATCATTTTCAAAGGCGTGCACAAGTGGTTCAAAAATCTGCACGTACTCAACGACATCAACCTGCATGTCACCCCCGGTGAAGTGTTGGTGGTGTGCGGTCCGTCAGGCTCCGGCAAATCAACTCTGATCCGCACAATTAATCAACTGGAACCGATCAGCGATGGTTCTCTGATTGTCGACGGCATGGATCTCTCCGACAAGAAGACCGATATAAACAAACTGAGGGCCGAAGTAGGCTTTGTCTTTCAGCAGTTCAATCTCTATCCGCATCTTTCGGTAATCAGCAACATCACCCTGGCTCCAATAAAAATCCGTAATGTATCGAGAAAAGACGCCGAAGAGCAGGCGATGGTGCTGCTTAACCGGGTCGGACTGGCAGAGAAACGGGACGCATACCCTTCCCAGCTTTCAGGCGGTCAGCAGCAGCGGGTTGCCATTGCCCGTGCGCTGGCAATGAAACCGCGCATCATGTTGTTTGACGAACCGACCTCGGCGCTCGACCCCGAGATGATCGGTGAAGTACTGGCAGTTATGAAAGACCTGGCGCTTTCCGGCATGACCATGGTTGTCGTAACACATGAGATGGGCTTTGCCCGGGAAGTAGCACATCGGGTGGCGTTCATGGCGGATGGCATTGTGCTGGAGGAAGCCCCCCCCGAAGATTTTTTTATGAGACCACAGCATGAACGCGCACAGCAGTTTCTGCGTCAGCTCTTGACACCGATGCAGTGTGAATGCCCCTGATTCCGATTTTTCAGTAATCTTCACCACCACACAAGGAGGAAGTACAATGAAAAAGCTGGTAACGTTGTGTATGATCATGGCCCTTGCAGTACTCACCGCTCAAGCCGCACTGGCAGCAGACACTCTGGCTGACGTAAAGAAGAAAGGGGTACTGACGGTTGGCTGCAAGGATTCCCTCCCCCCCTTTGGCTACATTGATGAAAAAAGCCGCCAGATTGTCGGCTACGATATCGATTTCGTCAACGCCATCGCCAAAAAGCTGGGTGTAAAGGTTGAACTCAAGCCGGTTACGTCCGCCAGTCGTATGCCGCAGCTGCAGGAAAGTCACATCGACATCATCGCAGCAACCATGACGAAAAATGCTGAGCGCGCCAAAGTTATTGATTTCAGCCACACCTATTTCTTTACCGGCCAGAAGTTCATCACCAAAAAAGGAAGCGTCAAGAGCCTGAAGGACCTGGAAGGCAAAAAGATCGGCACCGCCAAAGGTTCCACATCCGAACAGAACGTGAAGAAGGCCATCCCTTCGGCAACCGTCCTGTCATTTGACGACTACCCGCAGGCATTCCTGGCCCTGCAGCAGGGTAAAGTGGCTGCAGTCACCACTGACGAGGCGATCCTGGCAGGCATTCTTGCCAAAGCCCCTAACAAAGCCCAGTTCGAGATCCCGGCACTCCAGATTTCTGACGAACCATATGGTCTCGGCATGCGCAAAGGTGATACGAACTTTGTCAACTTCGTAAACAAAACCATCCTTGAGATGGAAAAGAGCGGCGAAGCAGCAAAAATATTTGACAAATGGTTCGGTCCGAGCACTCAGTTTCACCTGAACCGTACGTTCAAAATCACAGCAGACAAGTAAGTTAATCGTAAACAGAGTGAGTGAGGGGGTGAGAATCCCCTCTCACTCACTCCTCTCAGAGGCTTCCCGTGCTCAACTACACCTTTGACTGGTCAATCATAATGTCCGGACAGTATTTTGACTGGCTGGTTTCCGGGCTGGTAACGACGCTCAAGCTGTCGGCCATTTCCATCATACTGGCCTTCATACTGGGGCTTGTTATTGCCGTCATGCGCATGGCGCACAGTAAGCCGGTACGCTGGTTCGCCCTTGCGTATCTTGAGTTTTTCCGCAACACACCGCTTCTGGTTCAAATCTTTTTCTGGTACTTCGGCTCCTATAAGATTCTCCCGACTGTAATCAATGACTGGCTTAACGAGACCGGTTTTGAATTCGCCGCCGCAGCCATTGCCCTGACCATCTACACGTCAGCTTTTATCGCTGAAGACATTCGTTCCGGCGTGCTCTCGATCCCGAAGGAACAGATGGAAGCAGCCCGCAGCGCCGGATTCTCCTACCTGCGTTCCATGCAGTACATCATTCTGCCCCAGGCTGTTCGCATTACGATCCCGCCGCTGGTTAACCAGTTTCTCAATGTGGCCAAGAATTCGTCACTAGCGATGACTATCGGCGTTATGGAAATGACCTACCAGGCCCGCCAGGTTGAAAGCTATACGTTCAAAGGTTTTGAGGCTTTTACCGCGGCGACGGTTGTCTATCTGGTGCTTTCAATTGTCATCACCGCACTGGTGAATATCTATAACGAAAAAGTTCTTAACGTCCACAAGGCCGCCTGATATGGAACCGTTCCTTAACTTTTCAGTCATTTCCGATAACTTCACCTATTTCATGATCGGCCGCTTCCCCCATGGGCCGCTCGGCGGAGTTGGACTAACGCTGTATCTGGCGGTTGTATCCTGCGTGCTCTCTTTCTTCGGCGGCCTGATCCTGGGGCTGCTCAGTATTTCACGCGTCCCCGTCGTGCGCTATCCGGCTCTTGCCTTCATAAATCTGGTGCGTGGCATGCCGCTTCTGATGGTTATTTTCTGGATGTATTTTCTGATGCCGGCCCTGTTTGGCAAAGTAGCTGAGAACAATACCGTCATCATGGCGCTGACCTTTTTTACGTCGGCCTACATGTCGCGCATTGTCGTGGCAGGTATTGATGGCATCCCCAAAGGGCAGACCGAAGCGGCACTATCGACCGGGCTCACATCCTGGCAGGTTATGCTGTATATCGTGCTCCCGCAGGGACTGCGCAATATGATCCCGTCATTCGTCAACCAGTTCGTATCGCTGATCAAGGACACCTCACTGGCGTTCATCGTCGGTGTTTCTGAGCTGACTCACGTTGCCACCCAGATCAACAACCGCACCATGGCCTTTCCGACCGAAATCTTTATCTTCATCGCTATCATCTACTTCATCCTCTGCTACGCCTTCACCAGCCTCTCCCGCTGGCTGGAAGGACGGCTTTCATGGTCAAAAGCGATATAACCGTCAGTGTCTCCTGAAACGCTCTTACCACTGCTCTTTCTGGCCGCTTTTGCTGCCGGTCTGATCGACGCCATCGCCGGCGGCGGCGGACTGATCACCGTCCCGGTGCTTATGGGCATCGGCCTGCCTCCACAAATCGCACTCGGCACCAACAAGCTTCAGGCGTCCTTCGGCTCCGGCAGCGCCATGCTCCATTTTGTGCGGGCAGGCACCGTCAAATTGAGCGACTGCCGGA
>JAYTVV010000312.1:0-8475 GCA_043743795.1 Geobacteraceae bacterium | reverse complement strand
TGATCGTCGATGACGAAGAGATAAACGTTCAGGTTATGACCGGTGCACTTAAAGCTGACTACGAGCTTGAATGTGCATCTGGAGGACACGAAGCGATTCGGAAGGTAAAAGAATGTATACCCGACCTGATTCTGCTGGATGTGATGATGCCCGATCTTAATGGTGTTGAGGTCTGTAAAATTCTCAAAGCTGATGAAGCGGTGCAGCATATTCCGATAATTTTTATGACGGCCATAGACACAACAGAAGGTGAGAAAACGGCACTGGAAGCTGGCGCCATTGATTACCTTGCCAAGCCGGTTAATATTGATCTGGTGAGATTGCGGGTGAGGAACCATATCGAATTGGTACAGGCCAGAAAGGAAATCTACTGTCAGCGGGATCTTCTGGCCAACCAGAAAGCAGAGCTTGAGGCGACCATCGCCAGAAACAGGCATCTGGAAGGAATTATTCCGATTTGCATGTACTGCAAGCAGATCCGTGACAACGGCAATGCCTGGCATCAGTTGGAGGCGTATATTTCAGAGCATTCCGATGCCATGTTCAGCCACGGCATCTGCCCAAGTTGTTATGATGAGGCGATCGGTAATATAATGAAGTCTGGGACAGCCAAAGACACCGCACATGCATAATCGCAGAAATCCTGATGAGTTAAAATCCTCAACCCTGAGCAAGATTGTTCCATTCATGGTGCTGCTCATATCATTGTCAGCCTCACTTTGGTTATGGCGAATGCTCGACCAGAGCTTCAGTCATGAGGCCAAAGTAGTCTATAGTGACAGTACAAATGATATTTCCCAGCGCATCATGGAGCGGATGCATGATCACGAGACACTTCTGCTGGGTGGCGTGGGTCTGTTTAATGTGAGTGAGACTGTTACCCGGACGGAATGGCACCGCTATGTCTCATCCCTGCAACTGGTCCGGGCTCATCCGGGCATTCTGGGGATTGGTTACAGCAAATGGCTGGCACCCGCCGAGGTCGAGTCGCATATCCGTTCAATACGTGCGGAAGGATTTCCTGAATACGTTATCAAGCCCGAAGGCACACGTGAGCAGTACACGTCCATCATTTTTCTGGAGCCTTTCAGCGTGCCCAATCAACGGGCCTTTGGGTATGACATGTATTCCGAGCCGGTTCGGCGCGCTGCCATGGATAAGGCGGTCGATGCAGGGATTACTACAATAGCCGCCAGAATCACCCTTGTGCAGGAAACCGACAAGGACAAGCAGAACGGCATGATCATGTACGCTCCGGTGTACCGCAAGGGGAGTGCCACCGATACGCCGGAAAACAGACGCAAAGCTCTGGCTGGTTTCGTATACAGCCCGATCCGGATGAATGACTTAATCTACGGGACATTCCCCGGGCTGCCACAGGATATAGCGTTCGAGATGTATTCCGATGGTACGCTACAGCCGGATACACTGATGTTCAGCAGCATTCAGGCCGAAAAAACCACCCTCCCCGAAAGGTTCTCTCCCCTCTTTACCAGCCGGGTAAAAATAGAAGCCTATGGCAAGACATGGCACTTTTTGTTCAAAACACTGCCGTCGTTTGAAAAAATACTTGATAAGGAAAAATCATTTACTGCCCTCTTCGTAAGCATGTTTGCAAGCTTTTTACTGACATATATCAGCTACACTCTCTTCAGAACGAAGAAGAGGGCCCTTGTGCTGGCAAATGACATAACCCGCGAACTGCAGGCCAGTGAAGAACGGCTCCGGCAAAATCAGGAAAACCTGCAGATGGCCAAACAGGCCTCCGAAGCCGCCAACCGGGCCAAGAGCGAATTTCTGACCAACATGAGCCACGAAATCCGCACCCCGATGAACGGCATTCTCGGCATGAGCCAGTTGCTGGCATACACCCAGCTGACCGATGAGCAGAAGGAGTATGTTGCCGCCATCTCCACATCCGGCAACAATCTGCTGACACTGATCAATGACATCCTCGATCTTTCCAAGATAGAAGCTAAAAAATGCGACATCATCCTGGATACGTTCAGCCTGCGCAGCTGCATCAACGAACTGCTCAATACACAAAAATCGCAAATTGTGAAGAAGGGCCTTTCCTACCGTATTGACATTCCGGCCGATGTTCCCGGCACCCTGCTTGGCGACCAGTTGCGGATCAAGCAGATACTGCTCAACCTGCTGGGTAATGCCATTAAATTCACTGAAAGCGGAGCCATCACCATTTCAGCCTCCGTTGTGGAGCATCGAGGCTCTGGCGTTATACTGGATATTGCCGTAACAGACAGCGGCATCGGCATACCGCTCACTGTTAAGGAACATATCTTTGAAGCCTTTGCTCAAGCCGACGGCAGAACCACCCGCCGTTACGGCGGCACCGGGCTGGGGCTGACCATCAGTCGTCGACTTGCTGAATTAATGGGAGGAAACATCTACCTGGAAAGCCAGGAGGGGGTCGGCAGCACCTTTTGCCTGAGGATACCATTCGAAATTGCCAGCGACAATCCAGAGTCACATGCGAGTCCTGAAGGTAATCTGCTCGTGTGGGAGGGCCCTCCCCTCACTATCCTGCTGGCTGAAGACAATCCGATCAACATTAAATACACCAGAACCCTGCTGGAAAAAATGGGGCACCAGGTTGCAATCGCCGAAAACGGCAGAATTGCCCTTGACGTCTTGTGCACAGGTGCGTTCGACCTGGTACTGATGGATATCCAGATGCCGGTGATGAACGGCGACGAGGCCTTGCAGAGTATTCGTGAACAGGAAACTGAGAGCGGAAGGCATCAGCCGGTGATCGCCCTGACGGCTAACGCCATAAAAGGGGACGAGGATAAGTATCTGCAGAAGGGCTTTGACGGCTATCTGTCAAAACCGGTTGAAATAATTGTTTTGATAAAGGAAATCAAGCGGGTTATGGGTGACGGAAAGGTCTAAATTAATGGGCAGCCCGCCGCTCTGTCCCAAAAACCGTTTGCAGTAGCTGTTTTCGCACCTGATATCTGCAAAGTGCTGAAAACAAAAAAGTGACACAATCTACCGCAGGAGTTTGACCATGACCCTCAATACAACTAACACAGACCAACCGGAGACCGCTTCCAGACATATCGTCGGTATCGGTGCTTCTGCCGGCGGCTTGAATGCCCTTGAGCAGTTTTTTGACAATATGCCAGCCGATACGGGCATGGCGTTTATCATCATCCAGCATCTTTCTCCTGACTTCAAAAGCCTGATGGATGACCTGCTTTCACGACACACCGCCATGCCGATCCACCGGGTAACTAACGGCATTGAACTGCAGCCCGACAGCATTTACCTGATCCCGCCCAAGACCCACATGACCATCAGCCAGGAGAAACTGTACCTGACTGAAAAAACGGTCAGCCAGCATCTGGAGCTGCCCATCGATATCTTTTTCAATTCACTGGCGGAAGATGCGCGTGAGCGGGCAATCGGGGTAATACTTTCCGGCACCGGCTCTGACGGTTCCCGGGGGATTGTCTCCATCCGTAACAATGGCGGCATGGTGGTTGTCCAGTCGCCGGAATCAGCCCAATTCGACGGCATGCCCAGGAATGCCATTGCCACAAATGTCTGCGACTTTATTCTGGCTGCTGACCGGATTCCCCGCATTCTGGTTGAATATGCGGTCAGCCCTTCGTTTGTGCGCTCAAAACTGACCAATAACGAGCTGGAGGTGTATGAGGACGAAGGTGAATATGCCGGAGTTTTTGCCCTGCTGCGACGCAGTTATAATCTGGATTTTTCCAAATACAAAGGCTCAACCGTCGGACGCCGTATCCGCCGACGCATGGAGTTCCGGCAAATTCCGGAGGTTTCCGATTATGCCGCCATTGTATCCGGAGACCGTGAAGAGTTGGAGCTGCTCTACAAAGATCTGCTGATCGGCGTGACCGAGTTTTTTCGTGATACTCAGGCGTTCAATTTTCTTGAGCAGGAGGTTGTCCCCAAGATTTTTGCCAGCCTGCAAAGCGGCGAAGACCTGCGGATCTGGTCGGCAGCCTGCGCCACTGGCGAGGAGGCATATTCGCTGGCCATTCTTCTGGCAGAGAAAGCCGAAGAAATCGGCTTCATGGGGAAAATAACTATCTTCGCCACCGATGTGCACAAGACCTCCCTGGATTTTGCCTCACAGGGACTCTACGACCGGGCCAAACTGACCAATGTCAGACCTGAACGAATGGAGCGTTTTTTCAAGAAAGAGGGGGGCGATCTGTTTCGGGTCACAGGGGAGTTGCGAAAACTGGTTGTCTTTGCTCCCCACAACCTGCTCAATGACCCTCCGTTTACCCGACTCGATCTGGTCTGCTGCCGAAACCTGCTGATCTATTTCCAGCATGAGGCACAGGAAAAGTCGATTTCCCTGTTTCACTTTGCCCTTAAGAAAGAAGGCATCCTCTTTTTAGGCTCAAGCGAGGGTCTGGGATCCTTTGCCGGGGAATTTGAAGTTGTAGCCTCCCAACACAAACTATTTCGCAAGATACGCGACCTCAAGCTGGCACTCAACATCGACATAAACCGTCTGGAGCGCAGCCAGTCCGCAATGCCGGTCACGGTTTTTCAGCCGGGCAGCAGCCGCGCAGTCACCATTGATCGTCAGGTGCTGGCGGATTATGACAAACTGTTGAAAGCCAATATGCCGCCGGGGGTTCTCATTGATGAAAACCGACATATCCTTCATTTTTTCGGCAATGTTTCCGAATATCTGAAAATGCCGGAGGGGCGTATGCAGAGCAATCTGCTGGCAATGGCGGAAGATTCCCTTCTGGTTGCTCTCAGCACATCACTGCAGCGGGCCGAAAAATCACGTCAAAACAACATCACCAAAAATGTGCGTGTTCGCCATGGTGGTGACGAGCAGCTTGTTGACCTGACGGTCGTGCCATTGCATGACGAAAAAAGTCATACAACCCATTTCCATGTGTACTTCGAGCGGGTGAGGAATGTTGACCATCCCCTGCTTACCGAGGTTGTCGAGACAACCGAAACGGCCAACTTCGATGCCGACCATCATTTCCGCCAGTATGTTGCCGATCTTGAAGCGGAACTGCAATCAACACGGGAAAACCTGCAGACAACCGTTGAAGAGCTACAGACCAGCAACGAAGAGTTGCAGGCAACCAATGAAGAGCTGCTGGCGTCCAACGAGGAGCTGCAAAGCACCAACGAGGAGCTGCATTCGGTCAATGAAGAGCTTTATTCTGTCAACGCCGAATTCGAGCGCAAGAATTTTGATCTCAAACTGCTTAATACCGACCACGAAAACCTGCTGGCAAGTATTGACATAGGCACCGTTTTTCTTGATCGAGACCTGCGTATCCGCAAGTTCAACCCTGCTATCGCTTCTTTTTTCAAGCTGCTGCCACAAGACATCGGCCGCCCTATTGACCACATTGCCTACCATCTGTCGCGGCAGGATGAGATGCTTGCCAACATCAGGAGCGTACTCGCCAACGGTATCGCCATCGAAAAAGAAGAACAGACCCGTGGAAACACTTGGCTCCTGAACAGAATCATGCCGTTCAGAACCGAAACCGGTCAGGTGGAAGGCACAGTTATCACCTTTACCGACATCACGACCATCAAGGAAGCTGAACAGAAAGTTCTTCAAATCAATGAGGAGCTGGAACGTAAAGTTCAGGAACGAACCCGAGAGTTGCAGGACGAAAATCAGGAACGTCGTCGTGCCGAGCAGGCGGTAGGTGAAAAAGAGCTTTTCATGCGTTCGACCATTGATGGTTTAAGCGCTCATATCTGCGTGATAGATGCGGCTGGCATGATAGTCATAACAAACCGGGCCTGGAAGGTTTTTGCCCAGGAGAACGATATCGATAAAACTTTGGTGTGCGAGGGGACAAACTATTTGGACACCCTGAAAGCTGATGCAGATGACGACAAAGAGGAAATAGAAGCATTTGCCAATGGGATCAGGGGCGTTCTTACTGGTGAATTACATGAATTCGTGCGGGAGTACCCCTGTAACTCGAAAGATCAAGAGCGCTGGTTTATCTGCAGGGTCAACAGTTTCAACATTGGTGACAGATGTCATGCCGTTATTTCCCACGAGAATATCACCACCCGCAAAAAAGCTGAAATTGAGCAGTCCAGGTACAACGAACGACTTGAAAGCCTGGTGCGGGTTTCACAGAATACTTCAAAAAATATTCAGGAACTTCTTGATGCCGCACTGGAGGAGGCCATCACCCTCACCAAGAGCACAATCGGCTACATTTACTATTATGACGAGCATGAACGCACCTTTATCCTCAACACCTGGTCAAACGAGGTAATGCAGGAATGCGCTGTTGTTAATCCACAGACCTGCTACGAACTCGACAAAACCGGCATCTGGGGAGAGGTCGTCCGCCAGAGGAAAGTTATCGTCCTTAATGATTTCCAGGCACAGCACCCTCTCAAGAAAGGCTACCCCGAAGGGCATGCGACCTTGCAGCGCTTCCTCTCCATCCCGATTATGGACAATGACAGGATCGTTGCCGTGGTTGCCGTTGCCAACAAGGAGAGTTATTATGACCAGACCGACACCCTGCAGCTTACCCTGCTGATGGAATCGGTGTGGCGCATAACCGAACGTATCAGAGATGCTGAGGAACTGCGGGCAGCCAAGGAGGCAGCCGAAGCGGCAAACCGGGCAAAAAGTGAATTTCTGGCCAATATGAGCCACGAAATACGTACCCCTATGAACGGCATCATCGGCATGTCACAACTGCTGGAGACAACTAAACTCGATGTCGAGCAGAAAGAATATCTGGCAGCAATCTGTTCTTCCGGCAAAAGTTTATTGAACCTGATCAACGACATTCTTGATCTGGCAAAAATAGAGGCGGGCAAGACCAGCCTGAATTTTACCGAGTTCGAGCTAAAAAAAATACTCGCTGAGATAGTTACAAGTCAGGCATCAGTCATTAGAAACAAACAGCTGGAAATCCATACGGAAATATCTTCTGACGTTCCCACTGTGATCTGTGGCGACCAGCACAGATTAAAACAGATCATCCTCAACCTCCTCAGTAATGCTATCAAGTTTACCCACCAGGGGGGCATAACAATCGGCGCTTCGCTGATCGAGCATGATGATTCGGAAATACTGCTTGATATCAGTGTCTCCGACACCGGTATCGGTATTGAAAAAGAACATCTGGAAAATATTTTCCGCCCGTTCGAGCAGGTGGACAACTCTTCAACACGAGTATATGGCGGCAGCGGGCTCGGGCTGTCCATTTGCGGGAATCTTGCGAAACTTATGGGTGGCTCGATCCGTGTAGAAAGCACAGTGGGTATCGGGAGCATCTTTCACGTTACTGTGCCGTATAGCAAAGTCTGCACTGTTTTAGACAACATTCCGCCGGGTGAAGAGACCCCGTTACTGACGATGAATAGACCGCTTTCAATTCTCGTAGCAGAAGACAATGAAGTTAATTTACTGTTTATTTCGAGGGTGTTACAGAAAATGGGTCACAAAACCGTCTGTGTGGATGATGGGCAAAAAATGCTTGGACTATGGCGAACCCGTCCGTTTGATTGCATTCTGCTGGACATCCAGATGCCGGCCATGGGGGGAGAAGAGGCTGTGAGACTGATCCGCAATGAAGAAGCTGACTCCGGAAAGCATATTCCGATCATTGCCATAACAGCGCACGCACTGTCCGGGGACAGGGAGCAGATTTTAAATAAAGGGTTTGATGGCTATCTATCAAAACCGGTATCCATAAAGGAGCTTATTGAGCAACTGAAGAGTATTTAGCAGGACGCTTTTTGTAATTTCAGCTGCATCTGTGACGGGTTCAGCAAAAATGAAGTCATGCAGCAATTCATCAATCAAGAAACCGTATAAGCTGAGTTCGCTGAAAGAGGCGATTTCAGCAATTTAAAAGGAGTCTCTACTCATGAAACTTGCCGAACTCTTCACCAATCCCGGCCTGGGGGTGATGTCCACATCCTCATCGGACGGCAAAGTCAACAGTGCGGTCTATGCCCGGCCGCACGTCATCGATGAAACGACACTTGTCTGGGGCATGACCGACAAACGTACCTATCAGAACCTGACCCGCAACCGTCACGCGGCCTACCTGTTCAAGACCAGTGGGCCCGGCTTCAGCGGGGTGCGCCTGGCCCTGGAGCTGATCAGGACCGAGGAGGAAGGCGAGCTGCTGGCGACCATCAAGGAAAATACTGATGAAATAGTCGGACCGGGAGCCGGTGCGGCCGTCACTCATGCCGCCTGGTTCCGGGTCACAGAACTCCGGCCACTGATCTGACCGAAAGGGTGTCATGAATTTATATGAATGTACCGTCAAGACAATCGCTGGACAGACCGAGACATTGGAGAATTACCGCAATCAGGTACTACTGATAGTCAATGTCGCCAGTAAGTGCGGTTTCACCAGTCAATATGCGGGGCTGGAAACACTCTATAAACGTTACCGTGACCAGAGGTTTGCTGTCCTCGGCTTTCCCTGC
>JAYTVV010000311.1:0-11646 GCA_043743795.1 Geobacteraceae bacterium | reverse complement strand
AGCGACGAAAGCATACCCGTCAGTATGTTGAGGAGCTGAGGACGAGCCAACGAAGAAGACGCTTTGATTTGGAATTGGAATGACAACACATCACATGAGGGGGGATTTGTGCCAATTTTTAAAACACTTAGAAACGGTCTCGTTATCGGCGTATCTGCTGTATCTCTCATATTTTTTCTAACTGAAACATCAATTGCAGAAGATGACGCCACTGCGGTTGTGAAAAGAACTGCCGCGGAGGTCGTAGCTGAAACGCCCACATTACACGAGGAGAATCCGGAAAACGCTCTGGGCTCTTCGAATGGGGCCTATTACAAGATTGACGAAAACAGTTTTGCATACTATGAAAAGCCCCGCGCTTACAGCTTCCTGCTAAATTCCCCCCTGAATATTGTAGACTGGCTAAAGGACAGTTTTCAGAAGAAAAACACCCTGACTATTGCAGGCCTGACAGTCCTGACTGCCGGTTTAATTGCAGCTGATCAGGATTTATACCGGATTTCTCATAATATCGGACGCAGTCTGAATATTACGGATGACGATAGAATGGGGGGACGACTTCCAATCACCTCCAAAGCGTCTATTAAATATCCTGACAACCTCGGCTCTGCGATGTACTATCTCGGCGACGGTATGATTCCTATCTCAATCACGCTGGGCATGCTCAGCTATGGACTCGCGACCTCAGACGTCCGCAGTTTACAGACATCCAGCCAAATGGCGGAGGGACTGATTTCGGTTGCAATTGTTGTTCAAGCCCTCAAGCGCACAACGGGCCGTGAAGTGCCCAGAATAGCCTCCGAACCGGGCGGCAAGTGGCGATTCTTTCCTGCTTTTAATGAGTATAACAAGCATACACCTACGTACGATGCGTTTCCATCCGGACACTTGGCGACAACGATGATGACCATCACCGTATTGTCCGACAACTACCCGGAATATACTCTTATAAAACCAATTGGTTATGGAGTAATGACGATACTTGGGTTCCAGATGGTCAATAACGGGGTCCACTGGGTCAGCGATTATCCGCTTGCAATTGCAATCGGCTATGGACTGGGCAAAGTTGCTACATCGCACGGTCGAAAAGTGGTTTCAACAGAAAAGAGTGCCGAAAAAACTTCAAAGCGCCCCTTCTTTACCGATATGATGATTCTGCCGGTACCGATTGAAAACGGCGGAGCGATGATTATGGTCGCCAGATTTTAAGCATATAACAGGATCTCACATGCCTCAGATATTTGCCGGCTTAACTCATAATTCAACAATACATCGCAGACTGTTTTTTGTAATTGCTGCCCTGTCGGCTTTTGCAATAACACCTCCTGTATATGCAGAAAACCTGGCTGTATCCGCAACAGAATCAATCGCACATGAGTCGATAAAGGCTGATTACCACCAAAGCACGATAGAACCTGACAGAATTACCGGTGAATACGTCAAAGAATACTTCACCGACACTGGCAAAATACTGGCGTCACCCGCAAACTGGAACGGGAGTGATTGGCTGAAAACCGGGTTGGTTGTTGGAGTAGCGACAGGAATCTACCTTGCGGATACTGATATCAGAAACATTGCACAAAGGAATCAGAATTCAACCGGAGATGCCCTTGCTGCAATCGGCAACTCTCTTGGCAACCCGCTCTACACCTTGCCTCCGCTCGGCCTGTTCTATTTGTATGGCCACGTAACGGAAGACTCGAAAGCACGCCGGACATCGCTGCTCGCAGTTGAAAGCCTTGCCATCAGTGGTGTCCTTACGTGGACGATCAAACTGGCGACACAACGTCCTCGACCTTTCACCGGAGAATCGTCCAATACCTGGAACGGCCCTACCCTCAAGAGCACCGACACGTCCTTCCCTTCCGGCCACACAACGGCCGCGTTTTCAGTTGCATCCGTCATTGCCGAGGAATACGGCAGCAATCCATACGTTCCGCCAATCACCTACAGCCTAGCCACACTTACCGCCTGTGCCCGTATTTATGACAACAAGCACTGGGCTTCAGATGCCTTTTTCGGCGGGGCTATCGGTTACTTCGTTGGAAAAGCAGTTGTCCGCTACCACACACAGAGCAATACAGGTCTAATAGTCCTGCCCACATCCACTCAGCACGGATTAGGGCTTATGGCGGAATATCGCTTTTGACAGTTGCCAATAACGCTGTGCATGATAAACTTACCTCAGAGCAATTTTCACGAGAGGTTTCCCATGCAACCCTCACGATTACCCACAGGCTTCACCGATAAGGAGAGTTCCCTCTCCCGTAAAGTACGGCTCTTTGCATGGATATTGATGGCATGCTGGACGCTTTTAATTGCTGTTTCGTGGTTCTGGAATTACCGGGCCGAACAGAAAGTGTTCCACAAGGTTGCCTTGGCCGAAGCGCGTGCGGTGATTGAACGGGATGCGCTGTACCGCCGTTGGGGATCGTCCCATGGTGGTGTCTACGTACCGACTACACAAAAAACCCCTCCCAACCCCTATCTTTCCCATATCCCTGAGCGTGATATCCGTACCCCCTCGGGGAAAAAATTAACCCTCATAAATCCCGCATACATGACCCGTCAGGTTAATGACCTTGCCAGAGAGGGTAATTATTTTCTTGGCCGTGCCCACCTCACCAGCTTGAAACCGCTCCGCCCTGAAAATGCTCCTGATCCATGGGAGAAGAGTGCACTCCGTTCTTTCGAAACCGGCGCGGACGAGGCCAGTGCTGTTACAACAATAGACGGCAAACCATTCATGCGTCTCATGAGACCGTTTATTACCGATAAACCTTGTCTGAAATGCCATGCATCACAGGGGTATACTGAAGGGACGGTACGTGGCGGGATCAGCGTTTCAATACCGATTCAACCGTTGCTTGATGCCAGCCGCGGGCAAATTATCGGGTCTCTCGGTTTTCACGGCATGATCTGGCTACTGGGCCTGGGGGTAACCGGATTTGGATCACGCCGGCTTTCCCGAAGCGCTGATGCGCAAAAACAGGTTGAAAACGAGCTCCATCAGCAAGCCCTGCAACTGGAAGAAGAAATTGCCGAACGACAGATGGCACAGGAGGCACTGCAGGAAAGTGAATCACATTTCAAGATCGTTGCCGACTATTCATCAAACTGGGAATATTGGCGTCTGCCGGACAACCGACTTTTGTACATATCACCATCGGTACTGACGATAACCGGTTATGACATGCAGAAATTTATTGCTGACAAAGAACTGATACAAACCATTATTCATCCTGATGACCGCGAGTTATTCCGGCATCACACCCATGATTTTGATGCCCATGGCCAAGTCCTGCCGATTGAAATGCGCATAGTACGTAAGAATGGCGAAGTCCGGTGGATCAGTCACGTCTGCCAACCGGTATTTACCCCGACGGGTCTTCCCTGGGGATGGCGGGCCAGCAATCAAGATATTACCGACCGCAAAACAATGGAACATGAGCTTTTCGAACAGACTGAAGAGCTTGAAGAGGAAGTTGCGGAACGTCAGGCAGCACAGATGAATCTCGAAGAGCTAAACCATTCTCTTGAAGAACGGATCACTCAGTCAGTTGCCGATCTACGACACAAAGATCAGGCAATGATCCAGCAGGGGCGCCTGGCAGCCCTGGGTGAGATGATTAACAACATCGCCCATCAGTGGCGTCAGCCGCTCAACAACATTGGCCTGATTATCCAGAATCTGCAGTTTTCATACGATGACGGCTCACTTTCCAAGGGGGATATGAAAGAAGAGATCGGCAAAGCTATGGATGTGATCATGCACATGTCACGCACCATCGACGACTTCCGCAATTTTTTCCGGGAGGACAAACAGAAAAGTGACTTTTTTGTCGGCAAAGCAGTCCACCGAACTCTGGAATTCATTTCATCCGCGCTGGAAAATCTTGATATTCGGGTAGAGTTTGAAGATGATGACCGTGTTACGACCACCGGGTATCAGAATGAATATACACAAGTGCTGCTCAACATACTTTCCAATGCCCGTGAAGCCTGCATCGAGCGCAGTGCCGCCTCTCCCCGTATCATGATTAAAGTTACCACGGAAAACAAACAATCTGTCGTGTATGTCCGTGACAATTGTGGCGGCATAGCAGACAATATCATGCCCAGAATTTTTGACCCTTATTTCACTACCCGGGCACCGGATAAAGGCACCGGTATTGGTTTGTACATGTCAAAGGTGATTATAGAGCAGCACATGGAAGGCCAGCTGACTGCCCGTAACATTGAAGGCGGGGTTGAGTTTCGGATCGCAGTGTAAAAAATGGTATTAAATGCTGAGTTAGTTCTGCTTGAAAAGGTAATAAAGAAAGGCGGCTGGTAAATCCGAGCCGCCTTTCCTTTGTTTTGCTGCGGGGGCAGGCATCAGATAATCACCCCTCTGTCAGAACCCGCTTCTCATATATCGCCTCAACCTTGCGGCGATGCCCCAGCTCTACATCAGCAAAATTCATCAACACTTTTTGCAGTTTTGGATCATCGGTCATGCCTGCGGCAGCTTTATAGAGCTGATAAGCGTTTTCTTCCGTTTTGAGGGCAAAAACCAGAATTTCGCTATACGTGAGATCCGCCCGAAATGGAATATCTGCCAGGTATTTGGCAATACTGGATTCAGGAAGGGTACAAAGCTTGTGATTATCCGCCTTGTCCTCATCAATTTTTACGAAAACATCTTTGTGGGTGGCTTCTTCCTGGGCCAGTTCCTCAAACATCTTCTTTGAGGAGATGCTGGTGGAAAGCTCTGCCGCCCTCTTGTAGAGTTTATAGGCGGTGTCTTCGCGTTCAACGGCAAATTTGATGACATCATCAAGAGTAATAAATTTCTCCATATTTCGTCTCCATTTTTAATTGCACAACGCCGGTTTTCCTCAAGACAAGCCGGCGGTGGCGATATCCAGTTACTACTGCTTACAAAAACCTATTGCCGCGCCATTTCCGTGTCAATCATAATGAAGACATCGTCTGCGACAACCACTCCACCACCATCAAGTTTTTTGTTCCAGCTGACGCCGAAATCCTGACGATTGATTTTTGCTGTCGCCGAAGCGCCCCGTTTTACATCACCCTGCGGGCTCGTGATTTCACCAGTTGGTCCATCAACAGCAAGCACTGCCGGTTTAGTGACACCTTTGATAGTAAGGTTGCCGGTCACTTTCAACTTGTCAGTCCCGGCTCTTTCCACCTTGGTTGACACAAAGGTCATGACAGGAAATTTTGCGACATCAAAAAAATCGGGGCTGCGCAGGTGCTCGTCACGCTTGCCGATTGCGGTGTTAAGCGACGCCATCTCTATGCTCACATCCACTTTTGATTTGGTAATATCTTTTTCATCAATGACAACGGTCCCTTTAAATTTCTCAAAAGCCCCCGTGACGTTAGCGATCATCAAGTGTTTGACCCTGAACTGAATGGTGGAGTGAAAGGGATCAAGCGTGTATGTTGCAGCCAGTACATTAAGCGGTGCCAGCAGTGCTGCAGACAGAATAAATACTAAAAAGCGTTTCATGACATCCTCCTTTTTAGGCAATGCAGAGCTCAGCTCCTCAAAAATTCCAGCACCTGATCCGGATGCTGTTCGGCTTTGGCAACTTTTGCCCACTGTTTTTTCACAATCCCATCCGGCCCGACAACGACCGTCGAACGAATCGTACCAAACGATTTTCTGCCGCACACAACCTTCTCGCCATACGCCTCGTATGCCTGCATCATGGCAAAATCAGGGTCACTCAACAGTACAAACGGCAAACTGTAGTTCGTTATAAACTTACCGTGAGCGACAATACTGTCTTTACTGACACCCAGAACGACGACGCCTTTGTCAGTCAACTTCGTATAATTGTCACGGAAGCCGCACGCCTCCTTGGTGCAGCCCGGAGTGTTGTCCTTCGGATAAAAATAAATCACAACCGTTTTGCCGGCGTACTGTTCCAAACTGTGCTGCTTCCCATCGCTCCCCTCTAACAAAAAATCCGGAGCTTTTCCCCCTTCCAGCGCCATGACAAACCCTCCCATCTTTCAAATAAGACTATTTGTGTCCACTTTACCATTCCCAACCGGAACGTCAAGCAGAAAGTAAACAAATCAATCACGACAAACTGGGGCAGAGAAGTATACGACCTTCTGAAAGGTATTTGTTCCAACGCAGTGGCACTCAACAGCCAGTGGTTATGCCTCCGGTATTTTGCAGAAGAAAGGTATCATCAGCGCGGAGATAAATTTTGTCAGCAAGCCGTTGGAGCCATTCAGCGTTCTTAGCAAAGTCAGGGAGCTTATTATTAATTTTATCAATATTTGTCGAGCGTTTGAAGAAAGAATCCGCCTACTCATAACGTCTGTCAACCTAATGGAGTTCCTGGGTAAAGTGAAAGAAATGCGAATATACCGTGTTTATTTTATACGAAATGCCACTTAAGTAATTCTATGACAATTCTCCAATATTGTGCGATAATCACACAAAAATTCAGCAGTTCTCTGGTTGGGTGAAATCACTGCACATATCCTTTCTATTTTTCCAAACTGCCAGGATATACTTCCGACATCATCAACAAAAAGCTGGTCTTGACGTAAGAATCCGCCAATTTATTTAAAAGCCTTTGGATTTTATATTATTGAATGAAAAGTTACGGCAGCTGATTGTAGTTTAAGAAAGTTGGTACAATGTTTATTTTGAGACGTATACGCCACATTTTAACCAGTCTTGTACTGTGTATTGCCGTACAGGCCTTCCTCCATACTCCCCCTGCGCAGGCACTTGAAAAAGCAACCATTCAATTAAAGTGGCTACATCACTTCCAATTTGCCGGATACTACGCCGCTCTTGAAAAAGGGTTCTTCCGGGATGCAGGACTGATCGTGACCATTCGCGAAGGCGGGCCAAACATTGAGGTTGAAGACGAAGTAGAAACTGGCCGCGCTGACTTTGGTGTCGGGACATCGGCCCTCCTGTTGCATCGAGGCCACGGTGATGATCTCGTCGTTCTGGGACAGATTTTTCAGCATTCTCCTGCGATTTTTTTGGTTCCACGAAAAACGGGAATCCGTTCTGTTGCCGACATGGCTGGAAAACGCTTCATGTATTCGAACCAGCACGGTGATATGCTGGCCCTTCTCAAAAAGAATGGTATTGATGAAAAAGACATCACCAAGGTTCCGCATCAGGGGGACGTGCTCAATCTTATACAAGAAAAAGCTGATGTCATGATTGCCTACAACTTCAATGAACCTTTTGTCATGGAGCAGGCTGGTGAGCCGTACCTGACATTCTCACCCCTGACTTTTGGCATTGATTTCTACGGGGACAATTTTTTTACCACCCGCAAACTGACGGATTCCCGGCCGGATTTTGTCAAAGCCTTCCGTAGTGCCACTCTCCGAGGTTGGCAGTATGCCCTCACCCACAAAGAAGAAGTCGCTGATATCATCCTGGCTAAATATTCTACCAAAAAGAACCGGGAATGGCTGCTGTTTGAAGCTAATCAGATGGAGAGCCTCATTCAGCCTGATCTGGTTGAACTTGGCTACCAAAGTCCGATCCGGTGGCAGAATATTGCCAAAACGTTTACCGATCTCGGCATGTTACCCGCTGGATTTGATGCTTCTGCTGTTATTTACGCGCCAGAGCAACCCAGCAACTACCGCCTGATAATAGTGACCATCGTTGCATCTGCTGCCATCATCGCATTTTTGGGCATTTTGACCCTTACCTTCAGACGACTGAACAAGCAACTGACCGTTGAAATTTCAGATCGTAGCCAGATAGAAGATGCCCTGCGAGAGTCGAGTTCATTTAACGAGCAGATTATCAACAGTGCCCAGGAAGGCATCATTGTTTATGACAAAGACTTGCGTTACGTAATCTGGAACCCGTATATGGAGCAGATAAGCGGCATGAAGGCCGCTGATGTAATTGGCAGATACCCGCTGGATATATTTCCTTTTCTCAAGGAAGGTGGCGTAATTGAGCGCCTGGAGCATGTTCTTGCGGGACATGATGTCACCGCTACCGAATTTCCTTTCCTTGTGCCGGGTAGCGGTAAAGAAGGCTATTCTTCTGACTTAAGTGCGCCATTACGCAACAAGAGTGGTGATATAATTGGCGTAATCGGCATGGTGCACGATATTACCGAGCGGAAGCTGACTGACGACGCCTTACGATTTGTTGCCCAGCAAGGGTGGTCCACATCCGGAAAAGATTTTTTCTCGGCCTTGGTTTTGTATCTCTCACAGACGTTTGACATACCACATGTCTTAGTTGGCGCGTTGTCCAACAACCAGAATAGTATTCAAACTGTCGCCATGACTAACAATGGCACACTCACAGACAACATGACATACAGCCTGTGTGATACGCCATGTGAAAAGGTAATTAATCAGACGCTGTGCCATTACCCACATGGAGTCCAACAACTATTTCCCAAGGATACCATGCTGACAGATATGCACATAGAGAGCTATCTGGGGATGCCTTTGTGGGATTCCACCGGGAAACATATCGGACTGATTGCTTTATTAGACACGAGACCTATTTCTGATATCAACGCCATTAAAGCAGTGTTGCAGATTGTTGCCACCAGGGCAGCGGCCGAGCTTGAGCGAAAAGAATCAGAGATAAAGCTGAAAAACAGTGAGCAGTTCCTTATGGAGTCACAGCATGTTGGGCGTATCGGCAGCTTTGATTGTGATCTGGTGCAGAAGACATGGATATGCACTCAAATTTTGAACGATCTATTTGGTATTGACGACACATTTTCAAAAGACATTGATGGGTGGTATAGCCTCATCGTTCCAGAGCAGCGGGAACAGATGGAGGACTATCTTGAGCACATAGTGCTTAATGCCAAGCAGCCGTTTGACAAAGAGTATACGATCATACGCCGCAGTGACGGTGAAAAACGGTGGGTTCACGGCTACGGTAGATTGCATTTTGGACAGGATGGTTCTCCGACCAAAATGATCGGGACTATCCAGGATGTAACGGAGCGAAGAAATATGGAAGAGGAGCGTCTTGCACTTGAGCATCAACTGCTCAACAATCGCAAGCTCGAAAGCCTTGGGGTACTGGCCGGAGGCATTGCTCATGATTTCAACAATATCCTTACCGGCGTTATGGGCAATATTTCCTTTGCCCGGAGTTTTATCGATGAAACTCACCGTGCTTCCTCAATTCTGCAAAATGCAGAAAATGCTTCTCAAAAAGCTTCAGCACTCGCGTATCGCCTGCTCACTTTTGCCAAGGGTGAGCAACCAATCAAGAGGGTTGTTTCTGCTAATAAACTTATTTCTGAAGCAATAGCACTCGTGTTGAGTGGCTCTAAGGTCAAGAGTGAAGTGTCGATAGCAAACAAGCTATTGCCTTTGGAGGTCGATGAAGGGCAGATCGGACAAGCCTTCAACAATATTTTGATAAATGCCCTACAAGCTATGCCGAATGGTGGGAAAATCTCAATAACAGCACAGAACTGCGTCATAGGTACGGAAACGTCATTACCTCTGTCTCCAGGCAACTATGTGACATTTTGTTTCACCGATTATGGGAGCGGCATACCAGAAGAAGATCAGATGAGGATATTTGATCCTTACTTCACCACAAAAGAGGAAGGCAATGGCCTCGGCCTGGCATCAGCATACTCCATAATCAGCAAGCATGGCGGACATGTCGGAGTTCGCTCTCTGATCGGGGTTGGTTCCACCTTTGAGGTTATACTCCCGGCTAGTTCCGAGCAACTAAATGAAATTGAGGAGATTTCTTCTAACGAGCGGCCTCATGTCCAATTGAGTACATCAATCCTGGTAATGGATGATGAACCCATGATCCGTAATCTTGCTCAACAGATGCTGGAGGAATTGGGTTATCGTGTCCAAACCTGTGCCGATGGCGATGAGGCTATCCTGCTCTACAACGCAGCCAGACATTCTGGGAACCCGTATGCAGCAGTCATTATGGATCTTACTATTCCCGGAGGTATGGGTGGCAAAGAGGCAGCTCAGTGCATCCTTGCTTATGATAACGATGCCTGCCTGATTGTTTCCAGCGGATACTCTAACGATCCGGTAATGGCCGAATATGCGTCGTACGGATTTCGGGCGCGAATGCCAAAACCCTATTCCATGAAACAAATAGCAACCGTGTTGGAAAGTGTCACCGTCATTTCTTAGCACGGACATAGCTTCTATCTATTGATTTGATGCCGAAATTTATGAGGTTGAATAAAGCGTATTCAAATACTGACTTTTCACTTGTAATTTTCGTGGCCGGGGCGCTGGCGGGAATAATTGACCTGAGCAAGCCCAATGTTATAGAGTGCATCGAGTGAAAATGCTCTTTTATAAATCCAGCATCCCTCGCACCTTCCGCAAAAGTTCAACAGGCTGAACCGGCTTCGTAATCAGTTCAATTTCCCCTTCGTTTACTCCTCTGCCCTGGATGAAATCTGCGGTGTAACCGCTTGAGTAAAGCACCTTTACGTCAGGCTTGATGATTGATATTTCTCTATAGGCATCTCTGCCATTTTTATTCGGCATAATCACATCCATAAGGATCATGTCAATCCTGTTGCTGTTGGCAGTGAATTTATTGACGGCATCCAGGCCATCCACAGCCTCAACAACTTCATAACCAAATTGGGTAAGCACAGTAGTTACGAGTTTACGCACACTGACGTCATCTTCAGCAACCAGGATGGTTTCAGTCCCCCCTTCCGGCATAGCCTGCTTCTTTGGCCGTTCATGGTCCCATTGTTCAGTCTCGACTAAAGGAAGATAAATTCTGAAAATAGTGCCTTTATTCAACTCACTATAAACATTGATGAATCCGTTATGCTGCTGAATTATGCCGTAGACGATAGCCATGCCGAGGCCGGTTCCTTTTCCGACCTCCTTCGTAGTGAAAAAAGGTTCGAATATCCTGCCACGCGTTTCCTCATTCATGCCGACACCGGTGTCTGACACAGTAATACAGGCATAATCTCCCGGTTTCCCTAAACCGTGTGCATGTTCTATCGGAGCTTCAATGGTCTGAAGTCCGGTTTCAATAGTCAGCAGTCCCCCTTGCGGCATGGCATCACGGGCATTTGTTGTAAGGTTGATCAATACTTGTTCAATATGACCTCTGTCAGCTGTAATGGGCAATTTCATCTCATTGCAGATGGTCTTGAGCTGCACATCTTCGCCTATGACTCTGTCAAGGAACTTCTGGACATGATGCAGAATGTCGTTGAGGTCGACCAGTTTGGGAATCATGACCTGTTTGCGGCTGAAGGCCAGCAACCCTCTTGTCAACTGAGCAGCCTTCTCAGAAGAGCGGGCGATCTGTTCGACTTGCTCAGCTTGTTTTTCATCCAGCTTCTTGTCCATCATCAACAAACTGCAGTATCCGCTGATTACCGTAAGTATGTTGTTGAAGTCATGAGCCACACCTCCGGCAAGTTGCCCGATTGCCTCCATTTTCTGTGATTGGCGAAGCTGTTCTTCTAAATGTTTTTGTTCGGTAATATCTTTGAATGCACCTAATATTTTTACAGGTGCCCCATTTTCCCGGATAACCCTGCTGGTAGAGTGAACCAGGATTGGTCGCCCTTTGGCGGTAATCAGTTTCAGCTCAAGATCGAAATCTTTGTTATTCTCCAAAGCCTCTTT
>JAYTVV010000310.1:0-4026 GCA_043743795.1 Geobacteraceae bacterium | reverse complement strand
ACCCCCAAATGCCAAGAGAAACAATCGAGAACATTCCGAGCAGTACTGCGGATACAATCCTGCTCTTTTTCATCAGCATTCCTGTCATAACGCCTCCTTCTAAAAATATTTGAGAAGATACCTTTCCCTTCTTATTTCTTTTTTACAACCACTGCTACCTCACTTCACCTCCCTCCGACTTTTGTGTAAACCATTGCATATACACCTACAGCTAAAACGACTTTAGCTACTATTTATTGTCCGACAATCGGGTCTGCCCATTTGAATTTGAACACCGGTTTCTTTGGCTCAGGCTGTTGCTGGGTTTGTTGTGCTTCATGCGCTGGTGATGGAGTTACAGCATTCGCTTGCGGTACTTCCGGTGTTTGTTCACTAGCCGTCAGGTACTGTACAGCCGTTATTGATTTTATAGGGCTGTCCAGTGGTATGGTTTGGGTTTTTCCACCTTCAAAGCTGATGACAACAGAATCAGCCCGACTGATTGCACTACATGAAAGGATGAGAACAACGGGCAGGAGGATTTTTAAAATATTCATTGGAGTATTTTCCTTTATTATTATGATGTGCTGTTCTCACGACTCATTAGTCAATATTTTTGAATTTTACATAATGAAAATGTTACCACCTATCAACCAAAATACAAGCGGGTACTCACATTAAATTGTTTTCCCACACCTCAGTGGATAACATGCTGCCGCGCACTGTTGCTCATCCTTTTGAAGTATCAAAAGATGAGCAACACAGATCTGTTATGTTGAAATTGAAGTTTTTTTGAAATGCCGGATAAGGTTGTTGAAGGACTGGGGAGGAGATTATTCCAAAATCAATAAAAGAGCGTGCTGGGGCACCCAATCGTGCCACTCACATTAAACACGCGGGCACAAAGCCATGTCTGGCCATCCGCCGGAAGTAGATGCCAGGGATGTTCAAGCTTTAAGGCGAAACTGATCTACGATACCCTGCAGTTCCAGGGCCAGATCAGCAAGTTGACCAGCGGCTTGGGCGGTCATCTGTGAGCTGCTTGCGGTCTCCTGGACAACCTCGGTGATGCGCTGCATGTTACCACTGATCTCATTAGTCGTGGCGGTCTGTTCCTCGGCCGCGGTAGCAATCTGGTTGATCTGGCCGGTCACCTCGTTTACCTGGGCCAGAATGTCATCCAAGGCGTGACCAGAGCGGGCGGCATCATCCGTGCCGCGTCCAACCTCAAGCACCCCCTCTTTCATAGCTGAAACCGCATTTTTAGTTTCACCCTGAATCGCCTTGATCATCTCCCCGATTTCACGGGTGGCGCGGGTTGTCCGCTCGGCCAAGGCCCGAACTTCATCGGCAACGACTGCAAAGCCGCGCCCCTGTTCTCCGGCGCGGGCGGCTTCGATAGCTGCATTCAGCGCCAGCAGATTGGTCTGGTCGGCAATATCTTCGATGGTACCGATAATCTGGCCAATCTGATCGGATCGCTCTCCCAGACTCTCGACGGTACGGGCACTATCCTGAACTTTAGCGGCAATCCGGGCCATACCTTCGACAGTCTGCTGGACAATCATGGCTCCACTGGTGGCAGTGGCACTGGCCCGTTGAACACTCTCCACCGCCATGGAGCAATTACTGGCAATGTCATTGGAAGTGGCGGCCATCTCTTCACCGGCGGTAGCAACGGTCACTGCCTGGGCCGCGACATGTTCCGAACCGGAGGCAATCTGCTCAGCATTTGCCCGCAATTCACCGGCCGCCACGGTAAGCTGATCGGAACAGGAATGAATCCGCTCCATGGCTGACTGGAGTGTATCAGCAATCTGATTAAAGCTTTCTCCGATGATACCCAGCTCATCTCGGGAAGCGACCGTGGCACGGATCGTCAGGTTGCCCGACGCCAGTTGTTGTGCAGTTTCCTTGAGATCCACTGAAGATCTTCCAATAGAGCCGGCAATCAGCAGACCAAACGTCAGTCCGCAGACCAGCGCCCCCAGTATCGAGCCGATAATTATATTACGAAACAGTAGATACTGCTGTTGACTTTTAGCATGGGCGGCCTTGGCCAGATCAACCTCATGCTGCATAAGTGCTTCCATGGATTTGTTGGCTTTTTGAATAGCTGGATTAATAACCTCGAAGGTCAGCCGATATGTTTCGCGGTAGTTGCCTGCCAGTACCGCCGCGATGGCAGGCTCCAAACCTTCTTTGACATATTTCAGACGATCCTTGTGAAAAATATCCGCCAGATCACGGGAGGTCTTCTCTGTTAATTGGCCCGCATACTCGCCCCAGAGTTGATCAATTTCGGTAATATTTTTTTTAGCCAGATCGGTGTGTGCACTGATCGGATGTTCATGCAGGGCGCTGAACTCACTGGCAGGATCGTGTTGAAGTGCCAGCAACATCTGAATACGGCTAGCACGCATCAAACCGTCAATCTTGGTCAACAGCCCGGAATTCTTCATGTTAACCTGGAACACGTTTTCCAGAAGCTGGTTACTCTGTCGAAAGCCGGTTAGTCCGATAGCGCCAACAACTACCATCAGGAGCAGTAGAACAGATGTAATGCCAAGTAATTTTGCCTTAATACTGAAATTCATACCATGCCCCCAATCCGCACATCCGAACTGTATATTGTTTTCAAATTATATCATTTTTTATATTTTTCAAATCAAAACCAGCATAAAAAAGGCACGCCAAAATCAGCGTGCCTTTTTTTATTTTATAGCGATAAACCTAGCAACCGGAAACTTCCTTTTTACCTTTTTTGGCGGGCTTTGCTTCGTCTTTCTTGCCCTCTTCCTTTTTTACTTCTTTTTTGTCGGCTTTTTTCTCTTTCTTCTCTTTCTTTACGTCCTTCTTGGCATCTTTCTTCTCTGCCTTCTCAGCCTTTTCAGCAGCCGGTTTTTCAGCAGCTTTTTCTTCAGCTGCCACGGCAACCATCGAGAAGCTCAGAGCCATCATTGCTGCTACCAACATTGCTACGATCTTTTTCATGTAAATTCTCCCTTTTTAATTTCCGGCGAACCGGTGAAAACTATATTCAGCTTTTAGCATATTATAAATAAATGTCCAGCACTATTATACGATATAATACACCATCGGTTTTGTACCCAAATCCTCCTTGTACTTGATTACATTCGGCTTTGAAATCAGCTTCGTGATAAGTGCCTGGGGATCATTAATGTCGCCGAAAAAGGTGGCGCCCCCGAGACAGGTGGTCGTGCAGCGAGTCAGTTCACCTTTTTCAACACGATGGATACAGAAATGGCACTTGCGAGCATTGCCTATCGGTGAATGCCAGTGGCTCTTGCGTTTGAAATTTCCGCCATACTCGCCTGAATTTTCCACTTCATAGGTCTTTTCACGAAATTCACCCGTAAAGTAGTGCCCGGAATCCGCTGAGCGGGCCCCGTACGGGCAGGCAACAATACAATACCTGCAGCCGATACATTTCTTGTAATCAATTACCACCAAGCCATCATCCCGTTTGTATGTCGCGGTCACCGGACAAACCGGCGTACAGGTCGGGGCATCACACTGCATGCAGGGACGCGGCAGAAAGCGCATGCCGGTATTGGGGTACTCGCCGATTTCCTCTTCCTTGACGGGGCGGTAGTGAATTTCAGGCGGGGTCAGGTTCTCCGACATACAACCGGTGGTACAGGCATGGCAGCCGATGCATTTCTTCAGGTCGATGGCCATGGCCCAGCGACGCTCAGCCCGTGGTTTCTTTATGGCACGCTGCAGGTCTTCATGCATGATCTCCAGAATATCTTTACCGTCATACTGTTCCATGGTCAGTGGTCCTCCTTGTTGCCTTGCAGATCTAAAACTCCAGAACGGCTGAATATGATATACAGCAAGCTCACCAGCGAAGCGGATGCCACGACAACGAGATTCTCGTAAATAGATGGGGTGTAGTGCACCACCTCAGGCATGTCATAGACCCTGAAAACCGGAATCTTGAACGCACCGACTACCAGGTCGTTTCTGGCTTTCAGCTGGGTTGCCATGATAAACATGCCCACAAAGATCAGCCAGTTGGCA
>JAYTVV010000309.1:0-3025 GCA_043743795.1 Geobacteraceae bacterium | reverse complement strand
TTTTCAAGGTTGACCTTGTGGATGCCGAGGACTGCTCTCAATCATTACTTCAGCATATTACCCGAAATGGGATCGAATTATGAACCCTCAAGCTGCTATAATATCTGCCAGAATAGATACTGAACTGTCGGAGCTCAAGCTGGTTGTAGATCGAACTCTACAGGCTTGGGACAAAGCAGCAAAACAAGATGACGACTTTTACCTGGATAGCGTTGCACTGAACCTTCATGCATTTTACTCGGGTTTGGAACGAATATTCGAAAAGCTGGCATCAACGATTGACAGAACTGTTCCAACGGCAGCCAACTGGCATCAGGAATTGTTGACTCAGATGCAAACGGAAATTCCAACAGTCCGACCTGCTGTTATTTCTTCGCAGTTGAAAGAATCATTGGAGGATTACAGGGGATTCCGACATGTAGTGCGGAATGTATATACCTATCACCTGAAACCTGAAAAATTAAAAATACTTGTTGATAACCTTGCAGGCACGTTTAAGCTTGCTTCAGATGAGTTGACTGTATTTGGGGACTTTTTGAAAAGATTGGATGAATAGGTTAACACTAATCGAGAGGGATTATCTCAAAAGCTTTCACCCGACTTTCACCAATAGGACGATTTTCACCAGATTTTGATGGACGAAGATGGACTTTGTTCGGTGAAGTAGGTGCTTGAAATATTGTGATATTAGGTGGTTATGGCCTGTTTTACTGGGTGTCTTGGTCGCCTTCGAATCTCGTTTCCCGCTCCATTTAAACACCATAAATTCAGTATGTTATCTGGATTGGATGCTGACTGACCCCGAGCTGTCCCCATAGGATGGCATTGGGGTCTTTCTTTTTTGAGGTTTTTACCAGAAAATCATTCCCGAATTCGCTTAAGAATGTAGGCCGTCCGACAAATCAGCGTGAGGAAGCTTTGTACTGGATTTCATGCTATCTCCCTTGTCATGTGGAACATTTTATTTTTCACGCGACCCTGCGTATCAGTTGCGGAGTGTGCTGTGGTGTTGGAACACGGCTATCGTTGCGGGCGTGCCAAATGCCGACCAGGACTGCGGTCCGGTACAGGGAGTCGAGATCCCTCCGGGCATTCTCAATTATCTTACCCGGCATTCCGGGCAAATAGCTGCCGACATAGAGTGATTTTGCCAAGCTCAATTTTTTGAGTGCTGCGGCATGGCTGCCGAAGGACAGCAGTTCAAGCCCTTCTACAACGGCTTTGTGAAACTCATGGGCATCTATCTGAATATTACTGTGGTCAATACGTATGCCATCTTTCCCCGCAACCAGTGGGTTATAACCCAACTCCTTGATCAGGAAAATAGTGAGGGGCCGGATTATGCACTCCTCCAGTCGTCGCCTGTTAGTTTGTGTCACCGGTATATCCCACATGGAACGGCATATCCGGTCCCATGAGAAGTACAGGTCCAGAGGAGAAAGCAGCGAACAGAAAAAAACTTTAGTTGATTCGTCAGGCCAGGCTGTAGCAACGGGGATTCCGTTAATAGAAATGCTGAAACGTCCCAAAGTCAGGATTTTCAATGCGGTGTCAGGTATATCCATGTGAATCCTCCTGAATTAGATACGTCCAAATCTAAACCAATACCGTCATGAAAAATCTCGGTTTGTTTTTGAAATATAAACTCATAAATGAAAAAACAAGAACTTGTCAGGTACTGCCCGTAAACGATAGCGCAACTAACATGCCAGAGAATGTCTGTGGAAGTTGATGATGCAACGGCATGATTGTAAAAGGGAAAATAGGAAATGATGTTCAGGGGGAAAGTAAAAGCCGTCAATGGAATCCGTCATTTTTAACATTACTGTAAAATACGACGGACTCCATCGAGGTAAACTAGGTACAAAGATATATACATCTTATTTTATTGACGGACGATGCACACGGAACTTGCCGTTGCTGACTTCTTCGTCCAGGCTCCGGTTGGTGAGCTGAAAGCTGCACAAGCATCTGCCGGAATAACTCTGTTTCTCCTCTGCATACCAAGTACAAATGAGACTCTCCCTCCTCAAGCTTCCCTCAATATGTGGAAGTTCCACCATATATTGAGGCCACACGAATTTTTTACTGCTGTCCGAAATTATCTACTGTTTACCTAACACACTGTTATTACATCGTTAATGTACGCTGCCGCTTTTATTTTGTTATTGGCGGGCTATTTGCCTTACCAGAATCATAATCTTGGTCAACCCGCCACAATGCAGGTTCATATCATTTTGGAAGGGAGGTACGGTGTATCGACTTACTAGGAGCGTTAAATAATTATGAAAAAAGGAGGTGCATGTGTATGTAGCAGCAGACGGTCAGTAATTGGTAATTGTGAAGATACGCAGCCGTAAAGGATGAGGTAGAAAAATTCCATCAGTGGAAGTGGCAGGCATGTGGTTTGTCACTAAATTAGCTGCACAGTTTTAAACGTCCCTAAGGAGGGGACACATATGAACAAAAATAAGCTGTTTTCAAAGATGCGGTATTTGGTGTTACTGACCGTCGCATTTGTGGCTGGCTGTGCCAGTAACGCGCAGGAAATTCCGGCAATCCCCGACACAACCGCACCTACGGTAAGTTTCACGTCCCCCGCAAGTGGCGACGTGGCCGTACCGGTCAACAGGAAGCTCAGTGTAGGCTTCAGTGAACTGATGGATCCGGCAACTGTCAGCACGTCATCCTTTACCGTGAGAGAGACGATCAGCGGGACGGACGTGCCGGGAACGGTTGTCCCGGTCGGTACTTCGGCTACCTTTTTGCCGACAGCTTCTCTCAAATTCAGCACTAATTACACCGCTACAATCAGAGGCGGAATCTTCGGCGGGGTCAAAGACCTAGCCGGCAACCGGATGGCAAGTGACTTTGTCTTTTCCTTTAAAACAGGCGCGGTTCCAGACAGCATCTTACCGACCGTCAGTGTCACGTCCCCCTTCTCTACTTCTGTGGCTGTCGCCGTTAACCGGAAGGCCATCGTAGGCTTCAGTGAGGTAATGGACCCGGCAACAATCACCGCGGT
>JAYTVV010000308.1:0-2282 GCA_043743795.1 Geobacteraceae bacterium | reverse complement strand
GTTTCAGGATGCACGCGAAGCCGGGTTTACCAATATCAGCGTAGACTTGATCCACTCCCTTCCCGGCCAGAGCCTTGATCAATGGCGACTTGAATTGCTTCAGGTGATCCGGCTCAACCCGGAGCATATTTCCATCTATGGGTTGACGGTAGAGGATGGCACCGGTTTTGCCCGCACCTATCCCCCCGAAAGCCCGGAATTACCCGACGAGGATCTTTCGGCAGATATGTTCGAGTGTGCAGATGAACTTCTAACCGCATCCGGCTTTGAACATTACGAGATTGCCAACTATGCCCGAACCGGATACCGGTCCCGGCACAACAGCGGCTATTGGGAGCGGGACGGCTATCTGGGCCTCGGTGTCGCAGCACATTCATTTCTTCGGGAGGGTTATGGGGTGCGCTTCAGTAACCCTGACAATCTGGAGGAATACCGCCAGGTGGTGACATCCGGACGAATGACACGGGTCGGAGAACAGTTCCTTACGCAAAGCGAGGCCATGTCGGAATATATATTTTTAGGGTTACGCCTGTCGAAAGGGATAGATTTGCATGCGTTTGAGCGCGAGTTTGGCTCGTCACTGAAATCAGTCTATGGCCCCGCAGTCGCAGACCTCATCACATTGGGACTTCTCACACAAAATGGACAGGTGATTACTCTGACACAGCGGGGAATGCTACTCTCTAATCAGGTATTTTCAAGGTTCCTGTAATAATTCAACGTTATTTTCAGCGAGCGGTGACAAAAAAACAGATCATTTTACCGGAGCCCTTTTTCCCAAAACCCTGCCAATTATATCTTGCCCCATGCTTCAAACGCTTGTATAAGGAAACGGGTTTTTTGCCCGCAGCACGCCGCCAATTCACATTTAATTGCCTGCGGATAATTTACAGTCAAGGATGTACTGCCATGCAAGAACAAAAAACAGCCCTGGTGACCGGGGCAAGCAAAGGGATCGGAGCAGCCATTGCCTTGGTCCTGGCACGCGACGGCTACGATATATGGCTTAACTACCGCTCCGACCATGTGGCAGCAGGCACCGTAGGCAAACAGATTGAGGCATTGGGAAGAACGTGTCGACTTTTATGCTTTGATGTTGCCGACCCGACCGCGGTGAAAAATGTGCTCGGACCGCTCCTCGAGCAGGAGACTCCTCACGTGCTGGTAAACAACGCCGGCTTTGCCAAGGACACCCTGATGGTCTGGATGGGGGATAACGAGTGGAATGATGTGCTCTCCGTTCATCTCAACGGTTTTTTCCTGGTCACTAAATTACTTTTGGTCGGCATGCTCAAGAAGAGAGCAGGCAGAGTGATCAACATAGCCTCCACCTCCGGACAGAGCGGCATGCCGGGTCAGGTGAACTACTCGGCGGCAAAGGCGGGACTGATCGGTGCAACCAAATCTCTGGCTGCCGAAACCGCCAAACGGAAAGTGCTCGTGAACGCAGTGTCGCCAGGATTCATTGAGACCGAGATGATCGATGGACTCCCGATCGAACGGATACTGCCGATGATACCGATGGGACGGGTCGGCATGCCTGCGGAGGTTGCAGAGGTCGTGGCGTTCCTGTGTTCGGACAAGGCGTCCTACATAACCGGACAAGTCATCTCAGTGAACGGCGGCGCCTATATGTAATTCCACCATATTTTCATGTGAGGTACCATGCATAGAGTTGCCATTACCGGAATAGGTATAGTTTCCTGCCTTGGAAACACCATTGACACCGTTGCCCAGGCGCTGAGGACAGGACGTTCCGGAATCATATTCGACGAAGAGCGCCGCACGCTCGGCTTCAGAAGTCCTCTGACCGGAGCTATCTCCAACTTTGACCCGCGCGCGCTACTGTCCAAGAAGCAGTGTAAAACAATGCCCGACTTCGCGGTTCAGGCTCATGCAGCCGCCTTCGATGCAGTTACGATGTCGGGACTCGGCGAGGATACTGTGCAAAGCGCGGAGACCGGCCTCATCTTCGGCTGTGACTCCAGCTGTATCGCGGCAATCGAGCAGGTCGATCTGCTCAGAGAGCGCGGTGAAACCAAACTTATCGGAAGCGGCCACGTTTTTCGCTCCATGACCTCCTGCGTCACAATGAACCTGAATACCCTTTTCAAGACCGGCGGTGCCTGCTGGACCATAAGCTCCGCCTGTTCCAGCGGCGGCCACGCCGTCGGCCAGGCAGCCGACCTGATCGCCTTCGGACGGCAGGAGCGGGTCATCTGCGGAGGTGCTCAGGAGATCAACTGGGAATCAATGTGCAGCTTCGACGCTCTGGGCGCTTT
>JAYTVV010000307.1:0-10114 GCA_043743795.1 Geobacteraceae bacterium | reverse complement strand
CCGGCATGAAAAAAATCCAGCTGACCAGAAAACAAGCTGAAGGTTTTTACTATGTACATAGTGAGCGACCCTTTTTCAATGACCTGTGTGCTTTCATGTCCCGCAGCCCGGTCATCGTGCTCTGCCTGGAAAAAGAGAATGCCATCGCTGACTGGCGCACCCTGATGGGCGCAACAAATCCTGCCAATGCAGAGCCGGGAACAATCCGCAAGGATTTCGCCGTCAACATCGAGGAGAATTCATCCCACGGTTCCGATGCTCCTGAAACCGCTGCGTTTGAAATCCCGTATTTCTTCAGCGCACTGGAACTCGTATAATAAACACGCAATTTTATATAGAACGCGAAAAGGCCCTGACATTTCTCAGGGCCTTTTCTGTTTCAGAATGTAAACGACTCAACCGAAATGAATTTCCAGTGCCGCAGTCAGGGCATCAAGGGTATAGGTTTGCGGTTCGATATCAACCTTCAGCCCCAAATCACGGCAACTTTTTGAGGTAATCGGGCCGATTGATGCCACTACCACCCCCTTCAGCATATCCAGCATCAACTCTTCCCCCAGCATGGCTGCAAGATTTTGTACCGTTGATGATGACGTAAAAATAATGCAGTCTACCGAACGTTTTTCCAGTGCAAAGAGTGTTTCAGGCGGAAGTCGTTCCGGAAAGATGTTGCGATACGCAACCGGGCTGTCCACATGAGCCCCCATCCGTTTCAACTCACGGGGGATGATGTCACGCGCCTTGTCGGCACGCGGGAACAGCACCCTTCTGCCGTGCATATCGAGACGGGAAAATTCGTCAACAACGCCTTCAGCTTTATAATCAGATGGCACCAGGTCTGCTTTTATGCCAAACGAGCGAATCTCGTGAGCTGTCTTTGGACCGACTGCACATATTTTGCAACCAGCCAAGGCTCTGGTGTCTAACCCCAGCGTATCCAGTCGCTGGAAAAAGTATCGGACTGCATTGCATGATGTTAAGACCAGCCAGTCATACGATTGCAAATCCCGAATAGCCAGATCCAGCAATTGCCAGCTCTCCGGCTCAACCAACCGAATGGTTGGGCATTCAAGTACTGACGCGCCTCGCACTATCAGCTTGGCAGACAGTTCACCGGCTTGCTCAGCGGCGCGAGTGACAATTATCTTTCTCCCGCACAGGGTGCGCGCATCAAACCATTGCAATTTTTCCCGCAAGGCAACCACTTCACCGACAATCGTTACGGCCGGCGGCTTGAAGCCGCTTGCTTCGGCACGGTCGGCTATGTCTGCCAGTGTACCGACCAGGACCTGCTGACACGGGGTTGTTGCCCAGCGCACAAGGGCTACCGGTGTATCGGGTGATCTGCCGTGTTCCAGCATCCGCTGCATATTGCGACGCAACGTGGTGATTCCCATATAAAACACGACCGTACCGCCACCGAGAGAAAGCCGGTCCCAGTCGATGTGTGATTCATGCTTGTCTTTGCCTTCCTGTCCGGTGACAAATGCGACAGAAGCGGTGATGTCCCGATGGGTAAGCGGGATGCCGGAGTATGCGGATGCGCCAACAGCAGCAGTAACCCCGGGAACGACCTCAAACGGAATGCCGGCGTCACGCAACGCTTCACACTCTTCTCCGCCGCGGCCAAATACAAAGGGGTCACCCCCCTTCAAGCGCACAACGACTTTCCCCGCTTTTCCTTTTGCAACCAGCAGGTTGTTTATCTCGTCCTGTCCCTGATTATGACGTCCCCCGATCTTTCCGGCATAAATGCGTTCGGCACTCTCGGGGGCGTGGTTCAGCAGCTGTTCGTTCGCCAGGTAGTCATAAACAACGACCTCGGCTCCCCGCAAACACTCCATACCGCGCAGCGTGATTAGAGACGGATCACCGGGACCGGCTCCTACAAGATACACAATACCGCTATTCACCTATCGACCTCTGATATACCTCTTCCAAAATTGCCTTGCCACCCTCGGCCAGCAACTGATCCGCAAGGCGGATGCCTAACTGTTCACATTCAACGACCGGACCACTTATTTCACCACGGACAGAGCGCTGGCCATCAACGGCAGCGATGAAACCGACTAGCCGCAACTGACCGTTACTGACCGTTCCGTGTGCGGCGATCGGCACCTGGCAGCCCCCTTCGCAGCGTTTAAGCAAGGCACGTTCGGCCCGTACCGCATGGCTCGTATCGGCATGATTGAAAAAGGCAATCGTCTCGGTTATGACCGGATCAGCCAGACGACATTCGATACCCAGGGCACCCTGGCCGATAGCCGGGATTGAGAGATCCACATCCAGGTATTCACCGACACAGTCGGTAAACCCGAGACGCTTCAAGCCGGCAGCGGCTAGAATAACGGCATCAAGATTATCTTCGGTAAGCTTCCTGATACGGGTTTCCACGTTACCGCGAATGATACACATCTGTAAATCCGGGCGAACTTTCAGGAGCTGGGCCTGCCGACGCAGAGCACTGGTGCCGATACGAGCTCCCTGCGGCAGATCGGCAAATTTTATATTTCGCGAGATTACGGCGTCACGCGGGTCTTCGCGCTCAGTAATGCAGTGCAACCCCAATCCTTCCGGAAAGTCAGTCGGCACGTCCTTCATGCTGTGCACCGCAATGTCGATTTCGTCCCGCAACATTGCCTCTTCGATTTCCTTGACGAACAACCCTTTGCCACCAACCTGCGCCAACGGGACATCGAGGATTTTGTCACCAATTGTCTTGATCTTGGTCAGGGTAACTTCCATATCTGGATACCGCTTTTCAAGCTCCGACTTGACCCAGTTGGCCTGCCAAAGTGCCAGCTGACTGGCTCGTGTGCCTATTCTTAATTGTTTTGGGGCCATTGTGTTCTCCGAATATATTTTATTTACCTTCTAACCATAAAAGCAGTGCCATTGCTGACAGTATGTGCTTTCTACCAAACCTCACGGAGTATATGTACCTACCCCAGGATTACCGGCAACCGCTCCGTCAATCTGATCTCTTCCGGTGTCACGGTCGCCCGATACGCCAGCGCTTCCACTCCGTTATCAACCGCCAGTCGCAATAAACGCCCATACTCCGGATCAATCAAATCAGCCGGCGAAACCGAGTCAGCATCACCGCGCTGGACTGTGAAAAAGATGACACCGCGATCACCCTCATGCACCACCCGCATCAGTTCCTGGAGATGCTTTTGACCCCGCGCTGTAACGGCATCCGGAAACAGGGCCCGACCATTTTCAACCAGCGTGACGTTTTTGACCTCCACAAAGCAACGGCCTTGTGGCCCTTCAAGCAGGAGATCGATCCGGCTGTGCTCGCCGTACGGAACTTCCGACAGGATTGCCTCATATCCCTGCAGTTCCGCCACTGTGCCATTCTCGATCGCCTCACGGGTTAATTTATTAGGCAAACCCGTATTGATGCCGACCCAGAAGCCATCAGACTCCACGAGTTCCCAACCAAAAGGATACTTTCTTGACAGATTGGCGCTGCGGGAGAGAAACACCCGGCTGCCGGGGACGGCACACCCCTTCATGCTACCGGTGTTCGGACAGTGAGCAGTGATGACGTCACCGGCATCAAGCACCACATCCGCAAGAAAACGTTTATAGCGTTTTACCAGCGTTCCGGCAACCAGAGGCGGCAGGCGCACTATTCTTCCAGCTCTAATTCTTCATCATCCTGCTGCGCCGCTCCCAGTTCAAACAACTGACGCAAGGAATCGACGTATAAGTCAACACGCCCCCCTTGGCCGGCCTGTTTGAGAAGAGAGGTTGGTGCATGGAGCAGCTTGTTCATCATGGCAACGGTGAGTGCTTCCAGCCGTTTCTCAGCATCAGGTGGTAAATCCTTCCACCCGGCAATCGTCTTGTCAAGCTCTGCCCGGCGAATCTCGTCAAACCGGTTTCGCAGGGCGACAATCGTGGGAGTCACTTCCAGTGTTGATAGCCATTTGTGAAACTGACCAATTTCCTGGTCAATAATTTCCTCGGCTTTTTCAGCTTCCAGAGAGCGTTGGGCAAGGTTAGCCTGGACAATCTCTTGCAGATGATCAACGGTAAAGAGGTACGCATTCTCAACACTGTCTACCTTGGGGTCGATATCACGCGGCACGGCTATATCAATAAAGAATATCGGCTTTGATCTGCGGCGCTTGATAACCTCTTCAGCGTCCTTTGGCCCAATGATGCAGTGTGGAGCCCCGGTAGATGACAGAACAATGTCGGCCCGATGGAGATGTTCAAGAAACGATTCAAAGGGAACAGCCTCACCGCCGAATTCCTCAGCCAGACGCTCTGCCCGTTCATAGGTACGATTAGTAACCATGACCCCTTTCGCACCGCTATTAAGAAAGTGCTTCGCGGCCAACTCACACATTTCACCGGCGCCGATCAGCATGACGGTCTTATCAGACAGATCCCCCAGAATTTTCTTTGCCAACTCCACAGCAGCAAACGCAACGGAAACGGCAGAAGATGCAATTTTTGTCTCGGTGCGCACCCGTTTGGCAACTGAAAAGGCCTTATGGAGAAAGCGATTGAGTATAATTCCTGAAGATTTGAACTCGGCGGCATACCCATAGGAGGTTTTGATCTGTCCCAGAATCTGCGGCTCGCCAACTACCATCGAATCCAGACTGGAAGCCACTCTGAAAACGTGCCTGATCGCAGCCTCAGCATGATAACTATACAGATGCGTCTCAAGCATTTCACATGACAGATGGTGATACTCGGCCATAAACCGCTTTATTCGGGCTATCCCGCCGGCAATATCGCGGGTTGTGGCATAAATCTCCACCCGGTTGCAGGTTGAGACAATCACCCCCTCGATGATACCTTCAAGCCGGACCAGATCACCCAGCGGTCTTTCAATCTGGTTGGGAGAAAATGCTACCTTCTCACGGATTTCTACAGTTGCAGTTTTGTGAGAGAGGCCAACAACGATGATATTCATCAATGGTTCCGTTTCAATAGTTCAAATAAATTACGCAAAGATAGACAAAGTACACCTACTACCAGATGATGCTGTGCTTCATGCCCAAAAAGGTAAACAAGACAACAATAAAACCGAGTATGGAGAGAATGGCTGCCCGTTTTCCTCGCCATCCGATGGTAATACGGCCGTGAAGAAGCGCCGCGTAGATAAACCAGATGATCAGTGACCACGTTTGCTTACGATCCCATACCCAGTAGCTTCCCATAGCCTTCTCGGACCAGATGGAGCCGGATATGATTGCGACGGTCAATAGCGGAAAACCGACCGTCAGGCAGCGATAACTGATTTCGTCCATTGTTTCGAGTGAAGGAAGCTTTTGGAACAGTGCCCCAAGATGTTTCGTTTTAAGGAAATAGCGCTGTATCAGGTACATAACAGCAACGCCGGCGGCGATGGTAAAACAGGCATAACTGACAAAGGCCAGCAGTGCGTGAAACCAGAACCAGTTGCTTTGCAGAATAGGCGGAAGCTGGCGCGCCTCCGCGTGCAACGTACTTGAAGCGATCAGCATCATAAGCGCGACAGGAACAATAAAAGAACCAAGTGTCGTCACTTTGTATTTTCGCTCGAAAAGAATGAAGCCGCCAACTATGGCAAGACTGAAAAATGATAATGATTCCTGCATGTTTGTCAGTGGCAGGTATTTCAACTTACTGGCGAGATGGATTGTCGAAAGCAGATGCGCGGCAAAACCGGCAGCCAAAATGCGCCCGGCCCAGCGTGTCAGCAGTGGTGATGTGCGCACCAGGCAGGCAAGGTACGCAATCGTAGCAGACCCGTATAAAGCCGCAGTCAGATAGAAAAACAGGTGTGTCATGGCAATGATTCCTTGCGTTCAGTAAACTCGGCACGCAAATGCCTGGCAAGCGAGCGTAAAACCTGGGCATTGTAAGTGCTTGAGCTCCCATTCGTCAACAGCTTTTCTCGTTCTTCGGCCAACTGTTCAAGGATGGCTCCGAACTCAGGGCCGATGTGCTCTGCAATACAATTCCTTACATCAATGGCAAATGACGGACAGCGACCTGCCGTCGAAACGGCTATTTCAAGATCGCCTCGCTGCAGAATTGCCGGGAAGATGCAGGTTCCCGTTGCCGGACTGTCTGCCACCGAAACAAGAATCCCGCGCTGACGTGCATCAGCGGCCACCTGCTGATTTACTGCGACATCATTGGTTGCAGCAATGACCAGAAATGCATTTTCCAGATCTGTCTCCGCGTAACGGCCGAATCTGACGTTAACCCCACCAGACTCCTTTAATGAAATAATTTCCGAACAGACCGTCAGTGCTGCCATACGGACAAGCGCACCTGCTGCCAGTAGAGTGCGGAGTTTGCGCAGAGCGACAGAGCCGCCCCCGATAATAACCGCCAGCTTGCCATCCATTTGTATGTTCAGTGCCAGAGTGGTCATACTACTTGCTCCATGGGGCGCGATTGTACACTCCTCTTGCATCCTTTTCAATGATATGAGTCAGACCGAGTTTGCTCTTGATTTTTTCAGTGTCTGGTATATCATTCAAAGACATATATTATGCATTCAAAAGGAGAACTATCCGATGGCCAGTGAAAATGTAATCGCATTTACCGATGCAAATTTTGACCGTGAGGTGTTGCAGTCCGGCATCCCGGTTCTTGTTGATTTTTGGGCTACGTGGTGTGCACCGTGTAAAGCGATTGCCCCTCTTATCGATACTATTGCTGATGAATATGTCGGGAAAGTCAAAGTCGGCAAGGTTAACGTAGATGAGAACCAGGCTACCCCGGGAAAATACGGTGTGCGCGGCATTCCTACCATTATTTTATTCAAAGATGGTGTCGTGCTTGAGCAGGTTGTCGGAGCGGTCCCAAAATCGCAGATTGACGCACTTATCGCTAAAGCACTCTAGGGGCAATGAGCATCATATCCCCTTTCGCCAGAATTCTGCTGGTCACAATAGCCGCATCATTCCTGTCCGCAGTCGGTTCGGTTGATGCGGCTCCCCGACTTGGACAACCTGTCCCGAACTTCAAGGTTGTCTCCACAGCAGGGCAAACTATCTCTCCGGAAAACTATCGAGGCCACGTATTGATCCTCGATTTCTTTGCCACATGGTGCCAACCGTGCCGTCAATCCATACCACATCTGGTAGAGATGAACCGCAAGTATGGCAAGCAAGGCCTTCAGATCCTCGGCCTAAGTGTGGATGAAGACGGTGAGCGTGTGGTCAAGACATTTACGGACGAATTCCGGGTAAATTACCCTATTGCACTGGCAGGAGATTCAACGACGGGTGATTTTGGCGTTCGTTCGGTGCCGATTATGTATCTTATCGATAAAAAAGGAAAAGTCATTGAGGTGTATCGCGGTTATTCCAGCGAAATGTCTTTATCGGTAGAGCAGTCGATCAAGCGCCTGTTGGCGGAGAAGTAAATTCCTCAGGATACACCACCTCTATCAAACATAACCCACAGGCTGGAGCGGTACTTCCGGCCTCTTTTCTATCCCCTCCCAGCAGTAACCTGTCAATATCTGATGGCGTAAAGCGCCCTTTTCCAATATCAACGAGTGTTCCAACCATTACACGAACCATGTTTTTCAGAAAACCACCACCAACGACGTCAATGGTAATACGGGAGTCATGGCAGGTAATGTGAACAGAATCTATTCGCCGGATTGTTGTTTTGGCGACACAATTTGAAGCTCGGAACGCGGCAAAGTTGTGATAGCCGACAAAATGAGCAGCTGCTTCCTGCATTGCCCCAAGATCGAGAGATTCTCGAACCTGCCAACTGTACAAACGGTCAAGTGGAGAACGAATGGAGGAATTGATGATGGTATAACGATACTTCTTGGCGTACGCCATAGTAATCGGCTTGAATCCGTCAGGTACAACACAGGCACTCTGTATTGCAACATCAACAGGAAGAAAACGGTTAGCACCTTCAACAAAGGCCCGTAACGGGATGTTTCGGCTCGTTGTAAAAGCGGCAGGCATTGCGCGGGCATGCACACCGGCATCGGTTCGACCGGAAGAACGCACCTGCACCCGCTCCTTCAGCAATTGTTCAAGTGCATCTTCAACAACCTGTTGTACCGTCAGGCCGTTTGGCTGCACCTGCCAACCCGAATAGTCCGTTCCGTCGTAGGCAATTGTTACTAATATAGTCGGCACACTAGTGGCCGGACTGATCGGAGGCCAGTTTGATTAAATTATCCAACTCATCCACTCCGAGATGATACGCTTTGCGACAGAACTCGCAGGTTACATCAGCGCCATTGTCGTTTTGACGCATATCTCTCAACTCATTACTACCAAGCGTCATAAGGGCCCGCTCGACCTTCTCCTGGCCACACCCGCACCGGAAAAAAATGTCGTGTGATTCAAGAAGAGTATATGGAATATCGCCAAAAAGTTCCCGTATGACGCCCTCAGGGCCTCCCTCTTCAAGCAGCACGGACAACGCAGGAAGCTCTGCTATGTGTGCCATAATTTTTTCAAGTTCACTATCATCTGCTTTCGGCAGCGCTTGGACGAGAAAACCTCCGCAGGTGGCGATAACCCCGTCACCCGTCAGCGTCGCGCCTAATCCGACAGCGGAAGGGGTCTGCTCAGAATCGGCCAAATAATACGCAAGGTCCTCGCCAATCTCGCTGGTTACCAACTGTACAACGCCTTGGTACGGGTGACCGCCCATACCGAGATCTTTGGAAACTGTCAGGAAACCTGCTCTGCCAATCAGCCCTGATACATTCCATTTTCCGTTGACAGCTTCAAGATCAGCAGCAGGATTTCCGGCACATCCCCGAATCGCTCCGTCACTGTCCGCTTCAATAATCATCTTGCGAAGTGGCCCGTTCCCCTCAAACTTGAGGGCGGTTCGCTGACCGTCCTTGAGGAGTGCACCCATTAAAGCCCCGCCCGCCAGCCCCCGGGAAAGTGCAATGCTTGCCGTCGCAGACGCCTGCTGAAGCAGACAGATTTCGCGTGCCAACTCACTCGCATTGCATACAAGAACTCTTATACCGCCTGACAGGCATAGTGCCCGAACAATCTGATCTACCATAATTTTACGAGACCTCTTTCTGTCTATATTGAGAAAAGCGAATTAAGACCCGCACTATACTACTGCATCAAGCATCGGGTAGGAGGCGGAATTACTTCCGCCGTCCTCCCACACCACCGTGCGTACGGTTCCGTACACGGCGGTTCACGTTGAATGTTGAAAGCGGTGAAACTGGTTTAAGAGTGAGATGAGTCCCAGTTTCGTGAAGTAGGATGTATCAAAGGCTTGATTCATATGTGAGGCTCCTGAATTCCACCAGGGGCCTCGTTTATTTAGAGCACTTCTCCATGCCCGTGCCTCTGTTAATCCGCGTTGCATCAGTTTCTTTGCTCTCGTGAAGGGACGCTTCAATTGCCGCCATATTATGCAGCGTAGTTTCCGGCGTATCCATCCATCAAGTTCCTCGAAGGGTTTCTTCACTTCAGATAGCATGAAGTAGTTTGACCATCCCCGCAGTATCGGAGTAATTTCTTCGATGACTCGCTTCAGGTTCCTTCCTCTCCCTTTACGGCTGATTTCCCGGATGTTGGATTTGATACGTTCCAACGCCTTTTCCCCTGTTTTAAGTTTGGGGGTGCGGTGATGCGTCATTCCATAGCCGAGAAATATACGCTTCCAAGGACGGTCAACGGCGCTTTTATCCAGATTGACCGTGAGTTTCAACCGTGTTTCAAGGAATTTTGTGATGGAAACCATGACCCGTTCTGCTGATCGCCGTGTCCGAACGTAGGTATTACAGTCGTCGGCATAGCGACAAAAGGTATGATTCCGCCTTTCAAGTTCTTTGTCCAGTTCGTCGAGAAGGATGTTGGACAACAGGGGAGATAACGGCCCTCCCTGTGGTGTCCCTTCAGTTCTCGGGGAGATGATGCCTCCCTCGTCCGCTTTCGACCAGTAAGTTTCTCTCGTTACCGTGACGCCTGATGCACCACTGTTATACTCTCGGGACTTCCGGCCCCTACCCTCCAACATGGCTCCCGGCTTCTCTTCCGGGGCTTCTGCCTTTGCTCGCGTCATCGAAATTCAAGGCTCCTGTTCAATCCATCGTGTTCAGCCCTTTGCTGGTTGGTTAATCCAGCTCATATGGCTT
>JAYTVV010000306.1:0-25576 GCA_043743795.1 Geobacteraceae bacterium | reverse complement strand
AAATCGTGCAGCCCGTTCAAACTACAATATCAGTGCTGCATAAATACACTACTCTCGTACGTACGTGTCCTGATCAGATTCATGCACCATACCCATGATATGTGCATACTCGGACTCAATCAATGCATAATGTCCCTGAGTCTCTTTAACAACACGTTCAAAAACAGATCTTACAGCAGGGTCCACGACCCCCTGAGCGAGTTGCGTATATTGGCCAATGCATGCTAGTTCTTCAGCAAGTGCAAGCTCAAGAGCTTTTTGCTCAACCATATCTTCGCCTATTGCTTTTTCAAGTTTCATATATGTTGGATTTTTTGTATCTACGGGTGAGTTGATATACGAGGCAAGATCACCGAATTCAGTACCCCTGTAGTGGTCAAAGAATGATTTTAGATGCCCAACCTCTTCATTTGCAAGCATATCAAGAACTTTTTTTGCTCTTTCTCCCTTGGCAAGTGAAGCTGCCCTTCGGTAGAAATCCATGCTATCTTTTTCGGCTTTGATTGCCAAGCTGATAGCCTCTTGCAGTGTGTACTCTCTCCCCATGTAATACCTCCTGAATTTAAGTTTGTATACACTATATCCATCAGCCGGTTTGGTCAATATTTATGTGTTATTCCCAGAAGGTATTTTATTAGTAAATACAAAATATACTTGACTTCCTGCCGGTGAGGATATATGTTCTCATTAGAAACATTGACTGTATCTTCATTAAACAGTCAGGGGCGTGAGTTATGAAAATTATTTATGTACTTTCTGATTCCACTGGTGAAACAGCTGAAAGAGTAATACGTGCTGCGTTGTCACAATTTTGCGATGAGGATGTGAAGGTTCATCACCTTTTTAAAGTTTCGTCTCAATCTGATGTGCAGCAGGCATTGTCGATTGCAGTGCTTACTCCTGGACTTGTTGTTTATACTCTGGTTGACCCGCATTTGGCCGAAACCGTTGAGCGGGTCGCTGAAGAGAGTGGCCTCGTAACCATTGACCTTCTCAGCCCGCTTATTTACGGCCTTTCGCGCTATCTTGGTTCTCAGTCAAGAGAAAAACCTGGCTTGTTGCACCGCATCGATACTGATTATTACCGTCGGGTAGAAGCTGTTAATTTTACCGTTAAACATGATGACGGTCAGGAAACAAGATACTTGCACAAGGCTGATTTGGTTCTTGTCGGTGTGTCGCGCTCTTCAAAAACGCCTCTTTCCATGTATCTAGCCCATAAAGGATACAAGGTTGCGAACGTACCGCTTGTTTTTGGAATTGCTCCACCAGAAGAGCTGTTTGAAATTGATCAAACAAAAATCGTCGGTCTTTTGATTGATCCGAAGCGTCTTGTTGAAATTCGTACTTCGCGATTGATTAATATGGGGCAGAGTCCGCGTGGAAGCTATAACGACTACCAGCAGGTAGAGGAGGAAATCTCTGCATGTCGCCAACTGTATAGAAAGCATCCTGAATGGTACATTGTTAATATTACAAATAAATCAGTTGAGGAAGCAGCATCAGAAATTATGAGACGAATGGAAATGAGCGTCGGAGCTGAATATTAATCTATCGAAAAATGCCGGTAAAAACGGTAAAAAGGAGAATATTATGAAAATACTAATTGTTGAAGATGAAAAAAAAGTTGCAAGTTTTATAAAAAGAGGGCTTGAGGATGACAACTATCAAGTGTCTCTTTGTTACGATGGTGTTGAGGGACTTAAGCGTGCAGTCAGTGGTGAGTTTGATCTGGTTATCCTTGATTGTATGCTGCCAAAAAAAGATGGTTTGGCGGTATTGAATGAGTTGCGCACGGCCGGCAACCAAATCCCTGTTCTTATGTTGACAGCTAAAGCTGAAACTGTAGATGTTGTTTCGGGTCTTGATGCTGGGGCGGACGATTATCTCGCAAAACCGTTTGCTTTTGCTGAGCTGCAGGCGAGGGTGAGAGCTCTCATCAGGCGTAGTGAACAGGATCGCGGTGCTGAAATCCGCTTTGCTGATTTACGGCTTGATCCGGTTAACCACAAGGTTTGGAGAGGTCAGGTCGAAATTGTTCTCACGGCGAAAGAATATAGTCTTTTGGCCTATATGGTGAGAAACGCAGGAACAGTGCTCTCTCGTGCTAATATTGCTGATAACTGCTGGGAATATCCATTCGAAACTTTTACAAATATTATCGATGTTTACATCAACTATCTGCGTAAAAAGGTCGATGGCAAATTTCCGACTAAACTTATCCAGACTGTTAGAGGTAAGGGATACATTCTGAAAGAAGGGTAGGGGGGTTGATTTTTCTGGTTTGATTGTTTATTTTATACATGTGAATGGTCAAGGGCGGCGTCGTGACTTATGCGATCCGCCCTTGAACGTTCACGCAATCAATATACCAGAAAATGGGAGGTCTTATTATGTCGTTGTCGCGTATTTTTGTCGTTAACTGCCTTATTTTAGGACTCGTTGTCGCGCTATTTCTGCCCGTCTCCGTAGAGGCCAAATCAGTAAGTCCGGATTTTGTCGTTCTAGCTAAAAAGCTTAACCCTGTAGTTGTAAACATTCGCACAGCAAAAAACATTAAACCCAGGCAGAGACTCCGTCGACCACAGCAACAAAATCCGTTTGGCAATGATTTTCTGGATGATTTTTTTAACCGTTTTTACGATGAACTGCCGCAACAGCGACCGCACCGTGAGCAGAGTCTCGGAACCGGTTTTATAATCAGCTCGGATGGTTATATTCTTACCAACAATCATGTTGTTATCGGGGCTGATGAGGTGATGGTAAAGCTGTCTGACGGAAGAGAGGTAAAAGGAGAGATAAAAGGATCCGATGATAAAGTCGATCTTGCCTTGATAAAAATAAATGAAAAAGATCCGCTCCCTTTTGCGGAATTAGGTGATAGCGATGCTCTTGAAGTTGGCGAATGGGTCATGGCAATTGGCAATCCATTCGGACTTTCCCACACGGTAACAGCTGGCATTGTCAGTGCTAAGGGACGTGTCATTGGTAACGGTCCCTACGATGATTATATTCAGACGGATGCTTCTATCAATCCCGGTAACTCAGGCGGGCCTCTCTTTAGTGCTGAAGGGCGTGTTATTGGCATTAATACTGCTATTATTGCTGGAGGTGGGGGTGGAATCGGGTTTGCTATACCGATAAGCATGGCCAAAACGATTGTCAACCAACTGCGTGAGTCAGGTAAAGTCACCAGAGGATATCTAGGCGTTCACTTTCAGCCTCTTACGCTGGATCTGGCCAAGTCATTTGCTCTTGAGTCTGATAAAGGCGCTTTGATTGCTTCAGTGGAAAAGGATACTCCTGCTGAAAAAGCCGGTCTTAAGGCGGGTGATGTTATTGTTGAATATGATGGCAAGTTGATTGTTGAGGGGGGCGAGCTTCCGCGCTATGTTGCCGCAACTCCGATTAACAAAAAAGTCACAATTGTTGTTTTTCGTGATGGTGTAAAAAAGAACATCGTACTTGTTGTTGGTACATTGAAAGACAAATCTGCTGATGATACCGCCAACATTGGCAACACCGGCAAGGATAGTGAAAAAATCGGAATTATCGTTGAAGAGCTACGGAAGGATCTTGCCGAGCAGTTTGGGCTTCGTGACAGTAAAGGACTTGTTGTTACAGAAGTGAAGCCAGGCTCCTCTGCAGAAGAATCAGGTATTACAGCCGGATCAGTCATAATTGATATAAATGGTATGCATCCGGAAACCGTTAAAGCTTTCAATTCGTTTGTTGCATCACTGAAAAAGGGCACTGTTATGCGTCTACTGCTTAGAAAAGTTGACGGTAGTGTACATTATATTGCTTTGAAAGCGGAGTAGTGTCTCAAGCATGCTTGTATAAACACGCTTCTAGATGCTGATTGAATTTTTACATGGTTATACTTTTCGAGGCGGGTTTAGGCAATCCGCCTCATTTGTTTGGAGTTTTGTATGTCCGCCCGTTATATGCAGCCCTTGCGAATTCTAATACAATGCGTTTTTCTTGGGCTCATGCTATGGCTCGGATTGCGTTTTTACCAGTTTGTGCAGACAGTTCACTCCGGGAGTACTAATCTTATCATTTCCCGGCCGGATAGCGTTGAGGGTTTTCTGCCGATATCAGGTTTGTTGGGAACTGCTTTCTGGGTAAAAGGAGGTGGAGTAAATCCCATACACCCAGCAGCGATGATTATCTTTATTACTGTTATTATGGGATCACTCCTTTTACGGCGTTCATTCTGCTCCTGGATCTGCCCGGTTGCGACGCTTTCAGAATGCTCATGGAAGATTGGTTTTCGCGTGTTACATCGTAGTTGGCGCCTGCCGGTATGGCTTGATATTATGTTGCGATGTCTGAAATACATACTGATGGCTTTTTTTATCTATTTTATTGGTATTGCAATGTCGTATGATGAACAGCTGAGATTCATTCAGTCGGACTATCATAAAGTTGCTGACGTGCGCCTGATGAATTTTTTTATGCACATTTCTCCGTTGGCACTGGCAATTATTCTTATGCTGGTGGCATTGTCGGTTGTTCTGCGAAATCCATTCTGTCGTTATCTTTGCCCCTATGGGGCTCTGCTGGGGCTGACCGCTATTGTTTCACCGTTGCGTGTGACGAGAAGCCTTGACCGCTGTGTGTCGTGCGGAGCTTGCAGCCAGGTTTGTCCGACCTATATAGATGTCATGCATAAGACGAGTGTTGTTTCTCCGGAATGTATCGCCTGCTGGCGGTGCATCAGCCACTGCCGTTTCAACGATGCACTTTCAATGCAGGCCGTCAGTCGCTTTGTAGTGCCGGGTGTTGTTTTCGCTGCTCTGGTTGTGCTGCTGTTTTGGGGTGGGACGATCATTGGAAAATTAAGCGGGAACTGGCACAGCACCATACCTCTGAGCGATTATGTCAGAATATTAGGCAAGTAATTAAAAGGAAAAACAATTATGGGCGTATATGCCAACACCGTAAGTATTACCCAGTTTGCTGTAACAGGTGAAGTACCTGAAACTGATCAATTTGAGTGGTTTTCAAAGAAACTGGCAGATCGTGGTTTTCAGTCAATAGAAAATTCCACGGAAGAGTCGGCAGAAGGATGGACGCTGGTTGACAAACCGGATGAATCCACTTTTGACATGCCATCCGACTTCTGGCGGGATAATTATATTGTATTCTCACTTCGTAAAGATCACCGGAAAATTCCCGCTGCAGTTCTTAAATCACATACAGCACGTGAAGAAGGGGCCTTTTTAGCCCAAAATCCTAATTTGCGACGTACGCCTAAACATAAGCGTGAAGAGATTAAGGAACAGGTTCAAATTCGCCTTATGACCAGATGCCTTCCCGTCCCATCAACGGTTGATGTCGTATGGGATCAAAAGAACGGAGTTCTTACACTCTATAGCCTCGGAACCAAGGTCATTGAGCGGTTTGAAGACATATTTCGTAAAACATTTGAGGGATTCAGCCCCGTTATTGTTCACCCGTTTGCGCGGGCTCGAAAGTTGTTAACCGGCCAAATGCTTGATTCTCTGGAAGCCGCTAATCAGGCCGGTTCTGATGCTGTTGTTGCTCTGATTCGCGATAACCAGTGGCTTGGGTGTGAGTTTATGTTGTGGCTGCTGCAGCGAGGGGTGAATGGCGAGGGTGAGTTCACTGTCTGCTGCGCCGGACATCTTACAAATGGTGAAAAATTTTCTGCCTGGATTGATGACCGCATTCAGTTTCAAGGTGGAGGTGAAGAAGGTGGGATTCAGAAAGTTACCGTTTCTGGTTCCCAGGATAGTTATCTTGAGACCATTTCTGCTCTCAAGGGTGGCAAACGAATTACCAGTGCAACCATTTGCATGGAAAAGGACGAGAACCCCTGGAAGTTAACTCTTAAAGGTGATACGTTCGGTTTTGCTTCCTTAAAATGTCCTCAGGTGCGTGTGGAAAAGGATTCGACCGTCGACCAGATGAGTGAACGGGAGGCAGTGTTTTACGAGCGGATGTTCCTTATGGATCAAGGACTGCAGCTTTTTGACAGCTTATTTACAACATTTCTTTATGAACGATTGACAGATGCCTGGAGCGGACGCTTGCGTACCATTCAGGCTTGGCTTGACGGGGAGCAGTTAGATGAAATTCATTGATGAAGTAACATTATTTGCAACATCTGGGCATGGCGGTGCTGGCTGTGTCGCATTTCGGCACGAAAAGTTTATTGAATTCGGTGGTCCAAGCGGTGGTGACGGAGGTAAAGGCGGCGATGTCATCTTTGAGGCAACGTCAAGTCTTTCTACCTTATTGGAGTTGCGCCATAGACCGCATCAGAAGGCAGAACATGGTCATAACGGCATGGGCAAAAACCGGCATGGTGCCGGGGGTGATGATCTGGTGATCAGGGTGCCGGTTGGTACTGTTATTAAAGATGTTGAAACCGACGATGTTCTGGCGGATCTTACTGATAACGGTCAACGGGTTGTCTTACTCAAGGGGGGCAGAGGGGGGCAGGGTAATGCCCGGTTCGCGTCTGCCACCAACAAGGCTCCGAAATTTGCTCAGCCGGGTGAAGATCATGAAGAACGCAAACTTCGGCTGGAGTTAAAGCTAATGGCTGATGTCGGACTGCTTGGTTTACCGAATGCCGGAAAATCATCACTTATCAGTAAAATATCGGCAGCTCGTCCTAAAATTGCTGATTACCCCTTTACCACGATGGTGCCTTCTCTGGGGGTGGTTCCGTATAAAAATTATCGTTCTTTTGTGATGGCGGATATTCCCGGCATTATCGAAGGAGCTAATGAGGGCGCCGGACTGGGGCATCGCTTTCTCAAACATCTGGAACGGTCGGGTATTCTCCTGCACCTGGTTGATATTTCCTGGATGCCGGAGCGTGATCCGAGGGCTGAATATGAGGGGATAAATCACGAACTTGCTTTATTCAGTCCCGAATTGGCTTCAAAAGAGCAAGTGGTGGTAATTACAAAGACAGATCTCCCGCAGACCAAGGCAGAACTCTCCGCAATTCAAGTCTGGTTTGAAAACAAGGGTGTTGCGGTATTCCCCATATCTTCTGCAACCGGCGAGGGAGTTGAGTTGTTGTTGGACGAAATTGCGCGGCGTTTGTGGGGCAAGCCTGAAGAGGTGTGGTGATGCGCAAGGAACTTCTAAAAACCGTTAAACGAGTTGTTATCAAGATAGGGAGTCGGGTGCTGACCGATTCAGACGGTGCTCTTGATATGGCGGTAATCGGAAGAATCTGCGATGAAATTTCCGTCTTGCATCAACGGGGATTGGAAGTCATCGTTGTTTCCTCAGGAGCTATTGCGGCTGGTAGAAGCGAGCTTGGTCTGACAGACAAGCCTCGCACTATTCCGCACAAGCAGGCTGCAGCAGCAGTTGGGCAGACGCGTTTGATGCGTGCGTATGAAACGTGTTTGGCTCCCAACAACCTTAATGTCGGTCAGGTACTTTTAACCAGTGAGGATCTTGGAAGTCGTCAGCGTTTTCTTAATGCCCGAGCGACCCTCAATGCTCTCCTTGGTTTTGGAATAATTCCGATAATTAACGAAAATGATACTGTTGTTGTTGATGAAATCAAGTTTGGTGACAATGATAATCTTTCCGCTTTAGTCACTAACGTTGCAGAGGCTCATTTACTGCTTATTCTGACTGATATTGAAGGGTTCTACAGTGCGGACCCCAATACCGATCATGACGCGGTACTTATACCGACGATCAAAGGGATCACTCGGGACGTTGAACGGGCTGCTGGTGGCTCTACTTCAGCGGTAGGCACCGGGGGGATGGCCACCAAGGTTGCGGCTGCAAAAAAAGCAGGTAAAAATGGTGTCGCGACTATTATGGTCTCCGGCAAGAAAAACGGCATTATTGTCGCAGCTTTACAGGGGGATGAAGTAGGAACTCTGTTTGTCCCGTCTGAAATTGGACTTAATCGACGAAAACACTGGATTGCCTATACCCTGAAGCCATCGGGCAGAATACTCGTGGATGATGGTGCACGGAATGCGTTACTGAAGAAAGGCAAGAGCCTTCTTCCTTCTGGTATTGTTCGTGTGGAAGGACGGTTCGAAAGAGGAGCGTGCATCAGGCTGAGTGGCCTGGATGGCGTTGAGTTCGCGCGAGGGTTGTCAGATTATTCAAGTAGTGAGGCTGTTCGGCTGGTTGGGTGTAACAGCTCTGAAATTGAAAGTATTCTGGGCTACCATTACGGCGATGTTATTATTCATCGAGACAATCTGGTTTTGCTGTAAAAAGGTACTCTACGACCCCAGAGATAATGATCTCTGAGGCCGTAGAGTGATTATAATACGTTATCTCGTTTGTACGACGGAGGCGCTTGCCGTAAAGATGTCTTTTCTTTGCAGGCTGCCGTTAAATACCTCAACTTGTCCCCGCAGCTCCTGCCCGACAGTACTGTTTTCACGTACTTTCACATCGAGATTTATTTCAACCAGTTTACCAATTTCAACTTGATCCACTTTGAAGATAAGCGTCCCGTTTGGTTCCTGTTTAAATGGAATCTCCGGAGCCCCAAGGAAGTCCACTTGAGGCGGAAGCTGAAGTCGAACTGTCAAATTCTGGGCAGTTAGAGAGCCTGCATTAAGGATTGTTACGCGGTAACGAAGTTTTTCCCCAGGCGTGACCTTCTGCTTTGCAAGCTTTGCAACAGCACGCATAAGAGGTGCAGAACTTACCATTACGGCATCTTTCTGAAAACTGATATCACTGTATTTAGCCGACGTTACCTTGACTGCCACTGCGGAACGATGGCCATCAACCATTTCAGTTGGCATTCTGAACTGGATAAATCCCTTGAATGTTTCACCGGCAGCAAGCTGTAGTCGAACTATATTTTCGTCAGAACCGGCCGTTTTAGTAAGTATAGCACTGTATTCTTTTGCTGCTGTTATCGTCAGTAAAAACTCGTCACTGTTTTTCCCTTTATTGGATATTTCAACCGGTAAAGTTCCATTGCCGCCGACGGGAATCGGATTGATATCTTCGTGAAGTAAGATACCCACCTTTATGCTTGCCCGTGCAAGCTTCTCAGCCAGCACGCGCTCCCTTTCTCGGCGTTCTTCTTCAAGTTTCATACGGGCCAAGCGGTCCTGTTCGGCCTTCACTTTGGCAGCACGCTCCATCTCAAGCTTTAATTCTGCAGCACGCTCACGGGCCACCCTGTCAGTGCGAACTTTACGTGCTGACATCTGCAGCATTTTATCCGCAGCGAGTATTTCCCCTTTTTTGTGGCGATTTGCAAGGGTTCTTAACTCCTCTTCTACGGAACTCTTCAGGCTGCTTTCAGGGAATTCGGTCGAAAATATAGCAACCGACTTGGCGGCACGTTCATTATCGCCGGACTTTACACTGGCTCGAGCGATCAGAAGCAGAGTTACATCCCTGAGAGGTGAATCCGGAAAAACCTGATTTAATTGATCACACTTTTCTATCGCCAGAAGATAGTCTTTCTGCTGATAGGCATTAAAAGCCTCCACAAAAATGGTGGAGTCATCAATCTCAGCGGTCTCCCCTGGTACAGAAGCTGCTAAAACAATGCTGAGTGTTAAAGCAAACAGAATGATAATGCGTGTAAAGTATTTCATGAGCTTAATCCACAAAGCTCTTCAGTTTTTTACTTCGGCTGGGGTGACGCAGTTTTCGTAATGCTTTTGCTTCAATTTGTCGAATGCGTTCGCGGGTAACTTCAAAATCCTGTCCGACCTCTTCAAGCGTATGATCGCTCTTTTCGCCGATGCCAAACCTCATTCTGAGAACTTTTTCTTCGCGCGGCGTCAGTGTTGCAAGTACCTTGGCAGTACTTTCAGAAAGATTGTTCTTAATGACCGCTTCAATCGGGGAAACAGCCCCCTTATCTTCAATGAAATCGCCCAGATGTGAATCTTCCTCCTCACCGATCGGAGTCTCAAGTGAGATTGGCTCCTTGGCTATTTTAAGGACCTTGCGTACCTTGTCGAGCGGTAGCTGCATCCGTTCGGCAATTTCTTCCGGAGACGGCTCACGGCCATTCTCCTGTACCAGTTGGCGGCTGGTGCGTATCAATTTGTTGATGGTTTCAATCATATGAACTGGTATTCGGATTGTGCGAGCCTGATCGGCAATGGCCCGGGTAATTGCCTGACGAATCCACCATGTGGCATATGTTGAAAACTTGTAGCCACGTTGATACTCAAATTTATCGACCGCCTTCATCAGGCCGATATTTCCTTCCTGGATGAGATCGAGAAACTGCAAGCCACGGTTGGTGTATTTTTTAGCAATTGACACAACGAGTCGTAAATTCGCTTCAATAAGTTCGCTCTTTGCGATACGGGCTTTACATTCACCTTCTTCAATCGCTTTGAGCGCTGCAGCAAGATCACGGGCTTTGAAGCCGGATTCCTGTTCCACTTTCTGGATTTCGCGAGCAGCATTACGAAGACGCTTCTCAACTTTGGCCGTTTCTTCTTCGTCAAGTTTGAGCTTATTGAGTTCTGTTGTACATTTTTCATCATCATTCTGCAGCTTATCAAGCAGAGCTTTCAGCTTCTCTAAGGGGATGACTTTTTCAAGATCAGATAACTTGGCCTGTAGGCGATCTACTTTACCAGAAAGTTCCTTAAGACGTTCAGCAACTTTGTTAGTATGACGATCTTTCAGGCGAAGTGATTTCAGAAGATCTGCCTGGTGATCCTTTCCCTCGCGCAACTTTTTTTCAAAGTCTTTTTTCTTGGCAGGCGATTTTGCTGCTGCCAGTGATTCAGAAATTTCAATCAATAGTTGATCTTGTGCTACAATCGCATCAATAATTTCAAGGATTCTGGTCTTCTGGACATCTTCTTCATCTTCCTCAAGTACTTCTTCCTCAACTTCTTTACTGACTTCCGATGGGTTCATCTGAAACTTGCGAAGCCGCTCGCCAAGAGAAAGAACTTCTTTGATGGTAATTGGAGTATTCAGAATTACGCCGGCAACGTCCCGTTCTCCGTCTTCAATTCGTTTGGCAATTTCAACTTCACCCTCTCGAGTGAGAAGAGAAACGGATCCCATTTCGCGCAGGTACATGCGGACAGGGTCACTTGTCCGTCCGATGGAGCCAGGCTCAAATTCAACCTCTTCAGACTCGCCTTCCGCTTCCTCGTCATCGTCCAGGTCACTTTTCATTTTCGGAATTTTGATTTTCTGGGCAGAATCAACTATTTCGATGTCCAGATCCCCAAACATCCCCATGACGTCTTCAATCTGATCGGTAGCAATGTCGGGCGGGAGGATATCATTTACCTCGTCATATGTTAAAAATCCCTTTCCCTTGCCGATATCAATCAGTTGTTTAACATCATCCATGTTTTTCTTTGTCATGTGTGGTCACCTCAAGGAAGCAGAGTTATAGTTAAAGTTTTGATTTTCGCGTGCGCAGAGCATCAGCCTGTTTCAGAAGCTGTCTATATTCATCACTGCCGGCATCAAGTACCGCCAGGCGGGCGGCAATGTCCTTGATCGAAGCCAACTGCTTCTTTTCATGGCTTCTTGTACACTGCTTGAAGACGTCGCGCCATTCAATGTCGGCCAGATAGGCATCCGAAACCATCAGTCGGGAAAAAAGAGTTTTCAGCTCCGGTTTTTCAAGTGTTTCAGCGAGTTGACTTAAAATCTGGTCGTTGTCAGAGCCTGATGTGGCGTCAAGCACCAGTTGTGCAAGTTCAAGATAGTCATCGCTGAAAATGTTTTCAAGGCCAGTTCGTATAATTTCTACCCGTGCATCAGGATAATTCAGCAATAGTGCCAGCAGAGTGTCCTGGACATTGTCACTTGCTAATATCAATTTGCTCTGGTCTGTCGGCGCTTCCTGCGGTGTGAGGTTTCCTCCACCCATTCGTTTGCGAAAAGCATGAACTGTTATTCCAAGCAGTCTGCAAATCTCTTTCTCATATAAATCCCGTTCGACCGAGTCGGCAATTTTACGGAAACGGGGAACAATGTCATCGATTATCCGAACCTTACTGTCAACGCTATCGGGTGGTGTTTCGGCCAGCAGCGAGCGTACAAAATACTCAAAAGCGGGGCGAGCCTTGTCACGTAGAGCGCTGAATTCCTCCGCAGAATGAGTCGCCAGAAAACTGTCAGGATCATCACCGGCCGGCAACGAAATAACGTACGCAGGAATGCGCTGCTCGAGAAAAAGTTCCATCGAACGAATAGTCGCTTTTTTTCCGGCATTATCACTGTCAAACAGAGTGTAGACCCGTTCTGCGTGGCGCTTTATCAGCCCGGAATGGGTGCTGGTCAGTGCTGTTCCACAGGTCGCAACAACATTGCGGACTCCGGCACGATAGAGTGCCAGGTGATCAAAGTATCCCTCAACAATAATAACGGAACTTCCGGTTCTCACGGATGGTAAGGCCATATCAAGCCCGAAAAGTACCGAGCTCTTGTGATAGAGCGGGGATTCGGGAGAATTTATGTATTTTGGCAGGGTTGCATCCAGTACCCGTCCGGCAAATGCAATTACCTGGCTGCGCGCATCGCGGATCGGAAAGATGAGCCTGTTCCGGAATAAATCGTACCACCCGGAATCTGATTTACGGATTATGCCGAGTTTAAGGGCGATATCCAGATCGATTCCGTTGTTTTTTAGATGTTTTACGAGCCCATCACGTCTGTCAGGTGCAAAGCCGAGCCGAAAGGCCTCAGAAATATCTACTTCCACAGAACGATTGGCGAGGTACCGCCGGGCCGGTTCCCCCTCTTGTCCACCCAGAAGAACGGAACGGTAATAGGCTGCCGTCAGATCATTGATTCGGAGGAACTGAGCATATTCTTCCTGCGTTTTTTTTTCTGTGGCAGTAAGCTGCCGCTCTTCAATCTCAATTCCGGATTTTCTGGCAAGCAGTTTGACCGCTTCAGGAAAACTGACGCCTTCGATTTTCATAACAAAAGAGAATGCGTTGCCGCCAGCACCGCATCCGAAACAATGGAAAATTTCCTTAGCCGGATTTACATTAAATGACGGCGTTTTTTCGGCATGGAATGGGCAAAGTCCAAGGAAGTTACTGCCGGCACGTCGCAACGGGACATACTCCGAAACAACCTCCACAATCGAGAGTCGATCAGCAATCTCACGTACCTTTTCTTCAGGTATCATTTTTTTTGACCATTGGCATGACGCCATTCTGAGAGAAATCGGTCTCCAGTCCGTGCTAACAGGTTGGCCGTTTCCGTCGCATGAATTTTGTTTCGAATCTGTTCAGGCATGAATCCTGATGAGGCGATACTAAAAACCATGCAAAGTAGCAGTGAACCCTCAGCTACTCCGATAAACAGTCCGCCAAGCCGATTTAAGCTGCCGAGCATGACAAGTCGAAGAGCAGCAGTTATGATATTGCCAACAACGTGGGCGCAAATTCCGGTAATGAGCAGTATAACAATGAAAGCAAGGAACGAAGACAGGTGTGCAGGCAGATGAAGCGCACTTTTTATCGGTACAGCGAGCAGAGGGTGAAATCGGTATGCTAACCATCCGCCAACCAGAAGGCCCGCCAGAGAAGATGCCTCATTAACTAGCCCCCTGACCAGACCCTTGAGCGCGAAGAAGCAGAGAACCGATAAGATGATGATATCAATAAGATTCATTTAGAGGCAGACCGATTTACAAAGAAGGGGCCATCTCAATGAAAGCCCCTTGACGGTGTAATTATTACTGAAACATTCTTTCAGCTCAGTCAAAATATCAGGCAAGTAGTCTCCGGACGGCATCGCTCACCACTTTGCCGTCGGCCTTGCCGGCGGTGAGGGGGGTGACCGACTTCATTACCCGTCCCATATCTTTGATACCCTGCGCAGTTATATCCAGAATTGTCTGTCTGATAAGTGAATCAATTTCATCGGGGTTCAACTGAGTCGGTAGAAACTCAAGCAGTACAGCGAGTTCTAATTCCTCTTTCTCTGCAAGTTCAAGCCGGTTTCCTTCACGAAACATCCGAATTGATTCACGGCGTTGTTTAGCCAAGGTAGATATGACATCAATAACCGCTTGATCATTAAGTTCGGTGCGGGTATCGATTTCTCGATTCTTAATTACAGCATTAATCATGCGAACAGCCGAAAGGCGCAGGGTGTCCCGCGCCTTCATGGCTGCTTTCATCGCATCGTTTAGTTGTTCTTTTAGAGTCATGCAGTCTGTTCCTGATCCCGGTGACAGGGATACTAGTCAATCATTTTACGCTGTTTCTTAAGGGCACGCTTGCGAGCAGCGATTGCTTTTTTCTTACGCTTGATACTTGGTTTTTCGAAGTGCTCGCGTTTGCGAACTTCGGAGAGAATCCCCGCCTTTTCGCACTGTTTTTTGAACTTTTTCAGTGCCATTTCAAACGGCTCACTGTCCTTGATTTTTACTCCCGGCATGTAAAATCACCTCCCATCCTCTAATGTATTATGTTTCTAAATATATCGTAAATGGTAGAAAAATTGAGAGTTGTGCACAATAAACATATGGGGCAAGTTTGTCAATAGCCAAATGTAATTCGGTCAGATCTATAATCTCGGTCAAGTGGCAAGTGGCAAGGGACGTGCTGCCTTTTCTGCAATTCCTGATGTTCCAAACCTTCGCCGTAGTTCATTGTAGAGCGCTTCGGGGGGGATGTTTTGGTGGCCGAGCAACACAAGAAGATGAAAGACGAGATCAGTCGCTTCATAGATAATTTCATCACGAACGCCGCCCTTGGCAGCAATAACAACTTCAGTTGCTTCTTCACCGATTTTTTTAAGAATCTTGTCGATTCCACCCCGCATAAGGGAGGCGGTGTAGGAATTGTCGGTCGGGTTGGCCTTGCGATCAAGGATAACCTGATACACGGCCTGGAGGATATCGCCTTCGGTTGTCATATCCGCACCTCTACCCCTTTGTTGCGAAGAAATTCTTTTGCCTGCCCGATGGTGTACTCCCGATAGTGAAAAATAGAAGCGGCAAGGCAGGCACTGGCACCCGCAGTTGTAAAGCCGTCATAGAGATGTTCCAGGTTGCCGACGCCGCCGGAAGCAATGACCGGAATTGATACGGCGTCCACTACGGCACGGGTCAGCTCCAGATCATAGCCGTCCTTGGTGCCATCGCAATCCATGCTGGTCAGGAGAATCTCGCCGGAGCCGTATGCCTCCATCAGGGCTGCCCATTCGACAACGTCAAGCCCGGTTGGTTTACGTCCGCCGTGAGTATAGACCTGCCACCGTTTTTCACCCGGCACCCGGCGTGCATCGATTGCAACAACCGTGCATTGAGAGCCGAAGCGTTCGGCGGCTTCGCGTACAAAATCAGGGCGATCAACTGCAGCGGTGTTAATGGAGGTCTTATCTGCGCCGGCGTTGAGCAGGCGGCGTATGTCATCAACCGTGCGGATGCCGCCACCAACTGTCAGCGGCATAAAGACACGCTCTGCGGTGCGGCGTACCACATCAACCATTGTATCCCGCTCGTCTGATGAGGCGGTTATATCCAGAAAGGTCAGCTCGTCCGCTCCCTCCAGATCATAGCGCTCCGCAATCTCAACCGGATCGCCGGCGTCACGCAGTTCCAAAAACTGGACACCTTTAACGACACGGCCCCCTTTGACGTCAAGGCAGGGAATTATTCGTTTGGTCAGCATTTCTAGACTCTTCCCCTGGTCAGCGCAATCGCTTCGTTCAGCTTGATAGCACCGGTGTAAACCGCCTTACCGGTGATGACGCCGGAAATCCCGCAGGATTCAATGGCCATAAGGTTCTCAATGTCTTTCAGGCTTGAGACACCGCCAGAGGCAATAATCGGAATCGAAACAGCCTTGGCCAGCGCGCCGGTTGCTTCCAGATTTGGCCCTTGAAGCATGCCGTCCCGTGCAATATCAGTGTAGATAATCGCGGAGACGCCAAACCCCTCAAACTTTTTGGCAAGGTCGATTGCGGTAATATCGGTCAACTCAGCCCAGCCCTGCACGGCTACCATGCCGTTTTTAGCATCAATACCGACGACAATTCGTCCCGGAAACAGAGCACAAGCCTCACGAACCAGTTCAGGATTACGTTGTGCAGCGGTACCGATAATAACGCGGGAAAGCCCGAGCGATAGATATGCCTCGATGGTAGCAATGTCCCGGATGCCGCCCCCCAGCTGGGCTGGGATAGTGATTGCTTTAAGGATCGCTTCAATGGCATCCCTGTTCTTTGGCTGTCCGGCAAAAGCGCCGTCAAGGTCTACAATATGCAGCAGTTCGGCACCCTGGTGCTCCCAGTCGAGGGCCTGTGCGCCGGGGTTGTCGCTGAATACGGTGTCCTTGTCCATGAGCCCTTGTTCCAGGCGCACGCAATTTCCATCTTTGAGGTCTATGGCGGGGATTACAATCATTTGAGCTCCGCAAAATTTTTCAGAATCTGCAGGCCGATTGCCTGCGATTTTTCAGGGTGGAACTGGGTGGCGACGATGTTGTCTTTCCAGATGGATGAGCAGAACTCAATGCCGTAGTCTGTTGTCGTTGCGATGACACTGCTGTCATCCGGTTTGACGTAATAGGAGTGAACAAAGTAGACATTGCTGCCGGTATCGATTCCGGCGAATGCCGGGGGCCGTTGTTTGACAGAAATCTGATTCCATCCCATCTGCGGCACTTTTAATTTTTCGCCCGCTACTGTCATTTGATCAGGAAAACGAAGAACATGGCCGGGGATAATATCCAAGCCGCTATACAGGCCAAACTCCACACTATCCGTGAACAGCAGTTGCATTCCGACGCAGATCCCGAGGAATGGCCTTCCATCGGCAATAACCTTCAAGATCGGCTCGACAAAACCGCCCTGTTCAAGGTTGTGCATACAGTCTCGGAATGCACCGACACCGGGCAATACAACCCGCTCTGCCTGAAGAACAACCTGAGGATCGTCAGTAATAACCGCTTCACTGCCGATTTTCTCAAATCCTTTTTGCACGGAACGAAGGTTACCCATGCCGTAGTCAATAATCGCGATCATTTGATTCCGTTCTTGTTAAGGTGGAGCCAGAGCATATGCCGAGGCCCTTGTGTCAGTCAAACTCGGTTATGTACTAAGCGATCCGTGAAAAATCAGCAATTTTGCCAAACATGCGTGCAATGACGGTCAACAGTGCCAAGCGGTTTGTACGTACCCGCTCGTTTTCTGCCATGACCATAACCCGGTCAAAGAACACATCCACCGGACCGCGCAGTGTAGCGATCTCAGTCAGGGCGTCCAGCCAGGAGCCGGCGGTAACTCTGGTGTCAATGGATATTTTTACCGCCTGAACAGCCTCATACAATGCACCCTCAGCCGTATCCTCGAAAAGTGCCGGATCTACCGGTGCATCAGTACCACCTTTGATGATGTTGCCGACGCGTTTGAATGCTACGGTCAGCGGTTCAAAATCAGAATGATTTTGAAATTCAGTCAGGGCTGCAATACGGGCTTTTACCTCTACCACATCGTCAAAACCGGCTGAAATAGCAGCATCAACGGTATCAGTGGCGTATGAGCTTCCCAGCAGGTTGGTAAACCGGGCACGGAAAAACTCCAGTACATCGTCGGCAACCTGTTCTTTCGGCCGGGTCAGTTTTGATGATAGCAGAGTCAGAGACTCATCAATAAGTTGTGGCAACGAGAGCCGATACCCTTTGTCAAGAATGATTGCTATGATACCGATGGTCGCACGCCGCAGTGCGTAAGGGTCGGCGGCACCGGTTGGAATTAATCCAACTCCGAAACAGCCGCAGATTGTATCCATTTTGTCAGAGATCGAAACAAAGGCTCCAATGTCGCTAGCCGGTAGATCCCCCCCCGCTTGGGTCGGCAGGTAATGCTCGGCGATGGCGTTGGCTACTTCGGGAGATTCGCCTTCAAGTAATGAGTATTCCCGCCCCATAATTCCCTGAACTTCTGGAAATTCTCCGACCATGGCGGAAACCAGATCCGCCTTACAGAGCCATGCAACACGGGATGTCTGTGCTTTGGTGTCCGGGTTGAGCCGGGTGGCTAACCCTTCGGCCAGAACTCTGAACCGTTCCATTTTTTCGAAGGATGTGCCCAGTTTCTGCTGATAGACGACTTTTTTGAGCGATTCGACCCGCTCGTCCATAGGGACTTTTTGATCCTCTTCAAAGAAAAAGCGTGCATCTGATAAGCGGGCACGTAAAACACGCTCATTTCCTTTGACAACAACCGATGAATCTTCAGCCAGCGTGTTGTTTATAGTAATAAAACCGGGCAGCAAGCCGCCCTGTGCATCGACAATAGAAAAATAGCGTTGATGGCTACGCATCGAGGTAATCAGTACCTCTTTGGGAACCTTCAGGAATTCCGCAGAAAAAGTGCCATGAACGGCGCTTGGATATTCAACGAGATAGGCAACCTGCTCTAACAATTCTTCATCAGGCAACAGGTGGCCGCCGGCCGCTGCGGCCACCCGGTGCGTCTCACGACGGATAATCTCTTTACGCTTTTCCGGATCAGGAATGACAAAATGCCGTTCACATTCGACGAGGTATTCTGCGAAATTGCTTACGGGAAAGGTGGTGTTGGCCATGAAGCGGTGGCCCCGCGAAATTTTTCCGCTTTCAATCGCTCCGAAGGAAAAGGGAACAATCGCGCCATCGAACAACGCCACAATCCAGTGAATCGGGCGGGCGAAACGAACCTCTTGATTTCCCCAGCGCATTGACTTTTTGAAGGGGATGTTTGCGATCAATGCCGGCAGCATTTCTGTCAACAGCTCATAGGTAGGTCGACCAGCTTCATGTTTGCTGACGAACAGGTATTCACCCTTGTCAGTAGTAATAGTCTGAAGGGCTGTTACATCAACTCCCTGACCACGGGCAAAGCCTTCAGCAGCTTTGGTCGGTGTGCCGCCAGCATCGTACGCTGCTTTGATTGATGGTCCGGTGGCGGTTATTTCTGCGTCCGGCTGGACAGTCGGAATACCTGTCACTACCAACACCAGGCGTCGCGGTGTCGCGAGTGTTTTTATCTCGCTGAACGTAAGTCGGGCAATTGCCAGCTCTTTGGTGATAATGGCTTTCATCTCCGCTGTGGCGCGCGGTATAAATCCGGCCGGGATTTCCTCACAGCCGATTTCGAGAAAAAGTTCTTTGGTGCTCATCACGCGATACCTCCTTTCAGCAATGGAAAGCCAAGTCGTTCCCGCATCCGCAGGTATCCCTCGGCACAAACGCGGGCGACACCTCGAACACGACCGATATAGGAAGCGCGCTCGGTAACCGAAATTGCTCCACGGGCATCAAGCAGATTGAAAGTGTGGGAACATTTCATGACATAATCGTAGGCGGGCAGCACCAGATCTTTGTCTACCAGACGCAGGCATTCTTTTTCGTACATGGTGAAGAGCTGCAGCAGCATGTCAACATCGGCTTCTTCGAAGTTGTGACGCGAAAATTCAACTTCGCTTTCATGGTGAATATCGCCGTATTTAATGCCTTTTACCCACTCCAAGTCATAGACATTGTCAACGCCCTGGAGGTACATGGCAATGCGCTCACAACCGTATGTTATTTCCGACGGTATCGGTTTCAGGTCAATTCCGCCGGCCTGCTGGAAGTATGTGAATTGAGTGATTTCCATCCCGTCAAGCCAGACCTCCCAGCCAAGTCCCCAAGCGCCCAAGGTCGGCGATTCCCAGTCGTCTTCAACAAAGCGGATATCGTGTTTGGCGGGGTCAAGCCCGAAGGAGCGGAGAGAATCCAAGTACAGGTCAAGAATGTTAAGCGGTGAAGGCTTCATGATAACCTGAAACTGGTAATAGTGCTGCAATCGGTTTGGGTTTTCGCCATAACGTCCGTCGGTGGGACGTCGGGACGGCTCGACGTACGCTACATTCCACGGTTCGGGGCCGAGGACGCGTAAAAAGGTGGCAGGATTAAACGTGCCGGCACCCTTTTCCGTGTCATATGGTTGCTGGATAATGCACCCCTGTTTGGCCCAATAGCCCTGTAGGGACAGGATAAGATCTTGAAATGTCACGCATGTACCTCCGGATGGGGAGTGTGAAATGATTTGTGTTGAGAAGAATTTACCTTAATAGCAGGAATAGCAGCTTCGGTCAAGGCAGCGAAGATATTGAACCTGAAAAAAGTGTTGGGAGCCAATCTGTTTTACGAGTGCAGAAGTGATGTGAGAGAGTCTGTAACAAATGTTGCCTGGTCAAGTCTGGCGGCCGGATAACTGTTAGTAACGGCACAAACCATTAATCCGGCTGCTGTGGCTGCCGATATTCCTGCAGGTGTATCTTCTATGGCAATAGTTGTGCTCTTTGAGAACGAGTTGCTGTGAATAGACTGCAGTTGCTGAAAGGCAAGTTGGTAACATTCAGGGTCTGGTTTGCTTACAGCGACATCATCAGCGGTCACAATAACATCAAAAAAGTTGGAGATGTCAAGCATGGCTAAAATGGGGTCGATATCAGCCCGAAGCGCTCCACTGCAAATTGCCAACGGAATTTTGCTTGTGTGCAGATGATGAATCAGGTCTATGACGCCGGGATATGCAGAAATATTCAGTCGGATGACTTCCTGAAAGACAGCGGCTTTCTGTTCAATCAGTTGATGCAGTTCTTCATGGCTGATTGCTTTTGCTTGTGATGAAAAAGCGTGTCTGAACGCATCTCTGTCATCGAAGCCGATGTAGGTCTCAACGTATTCCTGCCAGGTGAAATGTAGCCCGAGTGGCTCAAGTGTCTGTTGAAATGCGGCATAATGAAGCGGTTCCGTGTCAACAATAACACCATCAAAATCAAAAATAACAGCCTCAGTCTGAATTCCGTTGGGTAAAATAACCATAGATGCAGCTGCCCCATTTTCTGTCGATATCGGCTTCAAGTGTGATCGGCAAAATAGCATTATTGATATTCGTAAAACAATAAAAAAGCCTCCGAAAGAAAGGCCTGTAACGGAGTTTTTTATATATTATGCTTAAATAGTGTTGACGATTTGTTTTTATGCTCTATTATTTGGGCAGTTTTTACCGGACACCGGTGCGAATGCAGTACATCATACGAATAGGGGAGGCAGTAATGGCATTACGAGTTGCAATCAACGGATTTGGCAGAATTGGAAGAATGGTACTGAGAGCCGCAAGTAAAGACACTAGTATCGAGTTCGTAGCGATCAATGACCTTACCGATGCAGCTACCTTGGCACACCTTTTCAAATATGATTCCGTACATGGCACATTTCCCGGTACGGTTGAAGCGAAAGACAACCAGCTGATCATCAATGGTAAGGCAATTAAAATCTATGCTGTACGGAATCCGGCAGAGCTTCCGTGGAAAGCAGACAATATTGATGTCGTGCTTGAATCAACCGGCATATTTACCTCTAAGGAAAAGGCTGGAATGCATATCCAGGCGGGGGCGAAGAAGGTTGTTATTTCAGCACCGGCGACCGATGAAGATATTACTATCGTTATGGGTGTAAACGACCACCTGTATGACCCACAAAAGCATGTGATCATTTCAAACGCATCGTGTACAACCAACTGCCTGGCTCCTGTGGCAAAAGTTCTGCATGATACGTTCGGTATCGAGAAGGGGTTGGTAACGACGGTTCATTCTTATACAAACGATCAGAATATCCTGGATCTTCCCCATAAAGATCTGCGCCGCGCCAGAGCCGCCGCAATGTCTATGATTCCGACAACCACCGGAGCTGCCAAGGCGGTTTCGCTCGTATTACCTGAGTTAAAGGGCAAGCTGGACGGCATGGCTATTCGGGTGCCAACGCCGAATGTTTCGGTTGTTGACCTGGTCGTTACTTTGACGAAGCCCGCCGATGCGGCGAGTGTAAATGCCGCTCTTAAAGCTGCGGCTGAAGGGCCGCTCAAAGGTGTTCTGGGCTTTGAAGAGGCACCACTGGTTTCAATCGATTTCAATGGTAACCCGCTGTCATCAATCGTTGACGCCTCCTGCACCAAGGTGATTGGCGATACGATGGTTAAGGTTCTCTCCTGGTACGACAACGAGTGCGGATTTTCAAACCGGGTAGTGGATCTCTTCCGCTTGATCGATTCTAAAAAATAACATTAGATTATGTATGTGTGATGGAGGGGGAATTAATTCCCCCTCTTTTTTTGCCATTCACGAAAGTTTTTATTTTAAACAGGAGGTGGACTGTGTCGATTCGCTATATCGATGAAATTAAGGATCTGAAGGGGAAAAAAGTTTTTATTCGTGTCGATTTTAATATTCCTCAGGATGATAATGGGGCAATTACCGAAGATACCCGTATCGTCGGGGCGGTACCGACAATAAAATACGCTTTGGAACAGGGAGCCAGAGTTGTTCTCGCTTCCCATCTTGGCCGCCCCAAGGGCGAGAAAAAAGCTAAATACAGTATGGCTCCTGCTACTGCACGTCTCTCTGAGTTGCTTGGTAAACCTGTGATCCAGGCACCTGACTGTTTCGGGGCGGATGTAGACGCACTTGTAAATGCTTTGAAACCGGGTGAAGCGGTCATGCTTGAAAACGTCCGTTTTTACCCAGGTGAAGAAAAGAACGATGCCGGCTTTGCTGAAAAGCTGGCCAATGGCTGCGAAATATATGTAAACGATGCTTTTGCAGTATCCCATCGTGCCCATGCATCTGTTGAAGCTATTACCAAATATATACCGGTTATATCCGCCGGCTTTTTGATGAGAAATGAAATGACTTTTTTTGATAAAGCCATGCAGAACCCCGTCAGGCCGTTGGTCGCAATACTTGGCGGTGCAAAGGTGTCCGGTAAATTGGAAGTGCTTGAGACTCTTATCAACAAGGTTGACAAGGTTGTTATCGGCGGCGGAATGGCATTCACTTTTCTGAAGGCGATGGGTTACAACGTAGGCAAGTCTCTGGTAGAGGATGAATTAATACCAACTGCTCGCACCATTATGGAAACGGCACGTGAAAAGGGGGTTATGTTTTATTTGCCGGTGGATTGTGTCGTCGCCAATGCGTTTGAGGCCACCGCAACCAACTTTATCACAACCGCTCAAGAAATTCCTGCAGGATGGATGGCTCTTGATATTGGGCCGGCAACAACAACCCTTTTTGCAGAAACCTTGCGAGATGCAAAAACGGTTATCTGGAATGGTCCGATGGGCGTTTTTGAGATGGACGCGTTCTGTCGTGGAACCTATGCAATGGCTGAAGCTGTTGCTAATTGCTTTGCTACAACCATTATCGGTGGTGGCGATACCGACTCTGCCGTTCGCAAAGCAGGAGTGGAAAACCGGGTCAGCTATATTTCAACCGGCGGTGGAGCTTTTTTGGAGCTGCTGGAAGGAAAAACACTGCCAGGTGTTAACGCACTTGAAGTCACTGTAAAATAAAAAGGGGAATTTAGATGCGAAAGCCGGTTATTGCTGGAAACTGGAAACTTTTTAAAACGATCGCTGAGTCAGTTGCTCTGGTTAATGAGCTGAAACCTCTTGTTGCAAATAATGAGGGTGTGGAAATTGTTGTGGCACCGGTATTTACGGCGTTAAGCCGTGTTGGTGATGCTATTGCCGATTCAAGTATCAGGCTGGCAGCTCAAAACTGCTATTGGGAGGAAGAGGGAGCATTCACAGGAGAGGTTGCTCCAAAGTTGTTAAAAGATGCTGGCTGTAGTCATGTTATTATTGGACATTCAGAGCGGCGTCAGTATTTTGGCGAGACCGATCTGACCGTCAATAAAAAAACTAAAGCCGCTATTGCCGTCGGGTTAAACGCCATCGTTTGTGTGGGGGAGTTACTGTCTGAACGGGAATCAGAGCAAACATTTTCAGTTATTGAAACGCAGATTCAGGCTGGGCTGGAAGGTCTTGCCGGAGATAATTTTACAAATGTTGTTATCGCATATGAACCGGTGTGGGCAATAGGCACTGGTAAAACGGCCAGCGATGCCCAGGCTCAAGAGGTACATGCTTTTATTCGCCAGTTGATTGCCCGACTGTTTAATCAGTCAGTGGCCGATTCTGTTCGTATTCTCTATGGCGGTAGCGTCAAGCCGGACAATGTCAAGGGTTTAATGGCTCAGCCTGACATCGATGGAGCGCTCGTTGGAGGCGCAAGTCTTAAAGCAGACTCTTTTGCGGCGATTGCCTCTTTTAACGTCTGAGTCGTGCTGACTTCATGCTGACTTTTGGTTGATTCCATTTAGAACTTTACAGTATGCAAGTTGCTGTGCTATAAATCTTCTCTTTAAAATATTGACAGGGGATCTGGTATGACAATTGCTCTTACAATTTTGCATGTTCTTGTTAGTCTGTTTTTAATTGGTGTGGTGTTGCTGCAATCTGGAAAGGGCGCCGAAATGGGAGCCTCATTCGGTAGCGGCGGAAGCCAATCTGTATTTGGTGCGGGAGGTGGAACTTCCTTCTTGAGTAAATTAACCACCAGTGCAGCAGTTGTCTTTATGCTGACATCGTTAACTCTGGCATATCTTTCGGGCCAGCCGTCATCTTCTTCAATGATGTCGGGCAAAGGAAAGTCTGCTCCTGTTCAGGCGCCATCCGTAACGCCGGCGCCCCAGAAGACGAATCCGGTTCCTACAGTACCAGCTTCACCATCAAAACCATAGAAATAATATTTACACTTGATAAAATTGGACTGCTGTGTTAGAAAGACTCTCTACGATGAGCAGATAAACAGTGATGAATCTTTAGATATATAGTTCGTACACATTTTGTGTACTCTACCTGCGGTGGTGGCGGAACTGGTAGACGCACCAGCTTGAGGGGCTGGCGGGGGCAACTCCGTGATGGTTCGATTCCATTCCACCGCACCAGTAAAAACAGGCACTTAGCGTAATGCGCTAGGTGCCTGTTTCATTTTCAGTTAACGTTGAGAACCTTTTTGAGAACCTTTTGTTCGGTGGTATTGTTAATTCCCAAATCGAACTTCAATTTCAACCTGCTCTCGATAATTCATAGACATATAGCTGGCATCGGAACAATCATGCGCGTTCAAGACTATTTTCTTGGCTTGGTCTAGCCGGTGTCTATGCCGTCGGAGATCGAGCAGAGCGACAGGCATTTTTTTTGCTACCCGTCAGAGACTTTTTGGAATGAGCAATTTATTGTCATCCGCCGGGTCCTCGAAAGCGTGACATTCCTCCATCAGAAATCTTGCTGCGCCATAATCTTCAAAGGAAATATTGAAAACGAACTCTTGAGCAAATGACATGACTCTCACAAACGATTCAGGCTGCAGGTTGTTGGTCAATCGCTTGAGTGAGGCTACATACTCATTTCTGAATACCGAGGGGATGATAATTCGTGTTTCTTCTGCAGCGACCAGTTCAGAATTCATCATGGCTCGTGCTGTGCGTCCGTTTCCGTCATCAAAAGGGTGAACCTCGGCAACAAGAAACATTATCAGAAGAGCCCGGGCAAATGGGTGTTCAAGAGTCTTGTACATACCAAACCCTTGCATAAGGGTGCCTTGAACCAAATCGGGATCAACAAAACGAGTAGCACCGGCAAAATTCAATTCCTCTTTAAATTCCCCAGGCCTTTTGTCAGGGCGTCCGACCATTATATCGGCATGCCTGCCGCGTAGAAGTTCAATCAGCTCTTCAGATGTTCCTGG
>JAYTVV010000305.1:0-12617 GCA_043743795.1 Geobacteraceae bacterium | reverse complement strand
ACTGCTTGAACGTATCCGAGACATTCGTGCCTCGGAGAAGCGTTTCTACCAGAAAGTTCGTGACATCTACACCACAAGTATCGATTACGATTCGAAGAGTGAGACAGCACAGCTCTTTTTCAAGAAAGTACAGAACAAGATGCTCTGGGCTGTTACCGGGCACACTGCGCCGGAACTCATTGCACAGCGTAGCGATCCGGCGATTGCCAACATGGGCGTCATGTCGTGGGAAGGCAGCCGTGTTCGCAAAAAAGACGTCACCATAGCCAAGAACTATCTGAATCACGACGAAATAGAAGAGCTGAACCGGATCGTCACCATGTACCTCGATTTTGCCGAGGATCAGGCCAAGCGCCGAAAACAGATGACCATGCAGGAGTGGAGCGAACGGCTTGATGCGTTCCTGTCTTTTAACGATAGGAATGTTCTGACCCATGCAGGTCACTTGCAGGCGGCAGTAGCGGAAAAACTGGCTTTAGGGCGGTATGAGGAGTTTGACAACCAGAGGCGTGAGGCAGAACGCTTGGTAGCGGATCGGGACGATTTGAGAGTGCTAGAGAAAATCGAGAAGCTGACCAATAAAAGAGAGGTTCTGCCATGAATACAGATTTTAGACAGATCCCTCTTGGCTGGAGGCTGTCATCAGTAGGACAAGAGTGCAATATATGTAATAACCTTAGAGAACCGCTAAGTGAGGAAGAACGTTCGACATTGCAAGGCTCTTATCCGTACTATGGCCCAACAAAAGCTGTTGATTTCCTCGATCATTTTCGAGTTGAAGGCACATATGCACTGATCGGTGAAGATGGAGACCATTTTCTGAAATACAATTTTCAGGACATGACACAATTAGTTAGTGGCCGTTTCAACGTAAACAATCATGCGCATATTGTGCAAGGCGGCGCTGAATGTTCTACAGAATGGTTCTACACATTTTTTAGACAACGTAGTATTGCACCTTTTCTGACTCGTCAGGGTGCAGGCAGGTTCAAACTCAACAAAGCTGCTTTAGAAAAAATACCGCTTTTAGTCCCTCCGATAGCGGAACAAGAAGCCATTCATGCTGCCATAACAAAATGGGATCGCTCAATTGATCTAACCGACGGCCTAATTGCCGCCAAACAGGAGCGCCGCAAATGGCTTATGAATCAGCTTTTGATGGGAAAGCTACGACTGCCAGGGTTTGATACACCATGGAGAGAAGTAAAAATTGGAGATATTTTCAAGGAAGTCAAGCGGCCCGTTAATTGGAACGATGGACAACTGTATCGTTTAATAAGTGTCAGACGTCGGTCGGAAGGATTGTTTTTACGAGGAGAACTTTACGGGCATCAGATCAAGACAAAGATAATGGGTGTGGCTAAAGAAGGAGATTTTCTGATTTCAAAAATGCAAATTGTCCATGGTGCCTCTGGTCTTGTGACTAAAACTTTTGACGGGATGAATATCTCCGGCTCATATACTTCATTAAGGACAAAAGAACCTAAAACATTCGATGTACGCTTTTTCAATTGTCTTTCTAAGCTACCTCATATGTACCATCATGCTTTGTTTTCAAGTTACGGAGTGCATATTGAAAAGATGACGTTCAATCTTCCAGACTATCTCAAACGACGTATATCTATCCCACCTACTATTGAAGAGCAGCAAGCGATTGTAAAAGTAATTGAAACTGCTGATCATGAGCTCGACCTTCTTCGCTCACAACTTAATGCCATAAAAGAGCAGAAAAAGGGGCTGATGCAGCAGCTGTTAACAGGCAAACTGCGTGTTGGGCAAAGCTGAGGGGGAACTATGACTGTAGCTGCTGATGCAAAGACAACGACGCTCAAATTGAGGCTGCTGAGAGAAGGAGCCGCTTTTACAGTCGATAGTGCTCTGAAAGATGGACATCAACTTCGTGAAATTCCTTGGCGTGGCGTTGACGGAGCAAGGTTATTTGTAGGTAGCGTATTTACAAATCAACCTCCATGGTTTGTTTTTCTCGATGCACAGACTGACAATCTTCCAGAATTGCTAAATAGTGGTTGTGCAGCGGCTTTATTTCTTCCTGTTGCAAATAGAACTATGGCTGTTTGTTTTGGTCACGCACACATGGTTATGAACACACATCATTTTGAAAACAATTTTGGCTTAAAGGTAACTCTTAACAAAGTAGCGCGAGGAAACCTGAGGACTATTGATTCTGCAACACCAGACGCAACCACCTTTCAACGTCGTATCCAAGCAAGTCGTGACAGCGATCTGACGCACTTCGGTATTGATTATGACCGCGACCTGTTGACGTTGGCCTCCGGTACACCGGATGATAATAACTTTGCAAAGTTTCTAGCCGGAAAAGATACTTTGACCATTACATGCTCACTTTCCCCAACGGGCGTTCAAGATAAATGCAGGCAGGCATTGGAAGCTTTTTCTGCAACCGATTATGAAAGAGATTACAAGTGGGTAGATCATATTCAGCCCATTCGAGAAGATGATCTCACTGATCAGCTAGATGCCCTTCTATTTGTAGCATTACAAGAGTTGCAAACAGGCTCTGTAAACGATTTACATCTAGCCCCCCCTGAAATAGCGGACTATACCTCTGGTGCTGAGTTGCGCTTTAATGGATTAGGGGTTAGAGGTGGAATATTTCATCATCTTACGATTGAAGACTATGTGGCGGAACTTGATCGAAGTGGATTTGGCGGCGCTATCAATGACATAAAGCTGTCCCATCGAGTGAGCGCAAAAGCTGGCGATTCAGACATCTTTTCTGAAAAATGGAAAGTCTATGACTGCTTTGTCTTTGAAACAGAATATATCGGCGCAACTTATGTCATTTTTGCCGGGCAGTGGTATCGTATTGATCGGGATTTTGCCACTGAAATAAACACATTTTTTTCAAGTTTACCCACACGTACTATTGTAGCAAGTACGAACAAACCAAATGAGGAAGAACTTATTGAAGAATTGACCCGGACAAGGCCCGATTTACTGAAACTTGATCGTGAATTAGTTAGCGCGGCAGGACTTTCGCATGATCGAATCGAAACGTGTGATTTTTTGTCAAGAAACAAAGAGTTTATTCATTTGAAGGATGGGCATTCATCGAGCCCTATAAGCCACCTTTGGATGCAAGGGGTCGTTTTTGCAGAAGCATTTGTTGCAAGTGGAGGTTTTAGGAGCAGATTCCGCAGTTTAGTTAGACGCCTGGATCCTGCATTTACAAGCCTAATCCCAGATGGTCGTCAACGTAGTATTGACCGGAGAGAGTACACAGTAGTGTATGGTATAATGCGTAAGCCGTATAGGTCTGGAGCTCTGGGCCTGCCGTTTTTTAGCAAAGTAAGTTTACGTCCGCAGATTCAGCGTCTTCAAACTCTTGGATTTTCTGTAGCAATCAATCTGATTGAAAAACGATAGATATGGAACCTAAACATGAACCTTTCATACCTCGAAGATTTTGATTCCGTAATTCCTGCAATACAAGTGCTGCACGCTCTTGGCTGGCACTATCTGAGCCGTGAAGAAGCGCTGCGGCTGCGTAATGGCAGACAAGATCAAGTTGTTCTGACTGAAATACTGCGGCCATGGCTTGAGGCCAATAACCGGATCGAGGTAAAGGGAGAAACACACATGTTCAGCGACGCCAACATCGCTGAAGCGATTCGGCGACTGACCGATGAGCCGTACGACGGGCTGGTTCGAACCAATGAAAAGATATATCACCAGCTGACCCTGGGAACCAGTCTGGACCAGACAATTAACGGTGATCGCAAGGGGCGATCACTTCAGTATATCAACTGGCAGAACCCTGAAAAAAACATATTTCATGTAAGCAACGAGTATGCAGTGGAGCGGAGTCGTTCCCATGAGACAGCAAGGCCCGACCTGGTACTGTTCGTGAACGGCATTCCATTTGTAGTGATAGAGAGCAAGCGGCGGGATAAGGATAAACAGGCAGGGCAGAAACAAATTGAAACTGCTATTGAACAGATGATCCGCAACCAGAAGGACGACTATATTCCGTGCCTGTTTCAATTCGCCCAACTACTCATCGGCACCAGCGTCAATGAATCCCGCTATGGAACAGTCGGTACACCGCGCAAATATTGGAGTGTATGGAAAGAAGAAGGTGCGTTTGATCAGGCTGTCCACGCGACCGCGAATACTCGACTGCCTGCGGAAGTGGAAGCAAAACTATTTGCTCCATTGGAAGAAAAGGATGCAGAAGCTTATCGCAACGCCCGTCGATACTTCAATGAACTTTGGGCGGGAGGGGATCGACTGCCGACTGTTCAGGATAAAACTCTGTGGGCGCTCCTCCGTCCGGAGCGTCTGCTTGAGTTAGCATATGGCTATGTCGTGTTTGATGCTGGAGTACGCAAAATTGCACGTTACCAGCAGTATTACGCCGTAAAGCGAACCATAGAACGTGTAATCCCTCTACGAGAAGGGATGCGCCAGGGTGGTGTTATCTGGCATACCACCGGTAGCGGTAAATCATTGACAATGGTGATGCTTGCCAAGGCACTGGCATTACATCCCGCCATCTCCAATCCCCGCGTGATAATTGTTACCGACCGAGTGGATCTGGATGATCAGATCTGGCGAACCTTTGGAGCCTGCGGGAAAACTGCAGAGAAAGCCAATACTGGTGAGCATCTGGTGCGACTGATCACCGAAGGCAAAGCCAGTGTCATCACCGCCATCATCAACAAATTCAGTACTGTAAAGGGGAAGTACGGTGTTACCGATTGCAGCCCCAATATATTTGTGCTGGTGGATGAAAGTCATCGTACCAATTATGGAACCACTGCGGCGCAGATGCGACGAGTTTTCAGTAATGCCTGTTATTTAGGTTTTACCGGTACTCCACTCCTGAAAGTGGAAAAGAGTACGGCCCGCAAGTTTGGCGGATTCATTCATTCCTATACCATGCGGCAGGCGGTAGAGGACGAAGCGGTCGCACCGCTACTGTATGAAGGACGTATGGCACTTTTGGAGCAGAATCAGGATGCCATGCAACGCTGGTTCGATCGGGTAACAGCCAATCTCAGTGATGCGCAGAAAGCCGACCTGAAACGAAAAATGGCCACCAAAGAGGCGGTACAGAATGCCGAACAGCGTTTGCGCATGATCGCTTATGACATAAGTATCCATTATCGCGATAACTTCAAAGGCACTGGCTTTAAAGCACAATTAGCAGCACACAACCGCACTACGGCTATCCTTTATCGTAAGTTTTTGAAGGAATACGGCATGGTAGAGGCGGAAGTTATCATGTCGCCTCCTGACACCAGAAAGGAACATGAATCCATTGAGGAAGAGGACGAGTCAGTCGTCAATACCTTCTGGAAAGAGATGATGCAACGCTTCGGCAGGGAGGATGAATACGTTAAACAGCTGATAGCCTCTTTCGGTCGTGCAGACGGAGTTGAGATCATTATTGTCGTGGATAAGCTGCTGACGGGATTTGACGAACCGCGCAATACGGTGCTGTATATCGATAAAAATCTCAAAGAGCACAACATTCTTCAGGCTATAGCCCGTGTAAATCGCATCTGCACCGGCAAGGAGTTTGGATATATCGTCGATTATCGCGGCGTACTGGGTGAACTGAATGATGCTATGGACACATACGATGCTTTAGGAGGTTTTGACCCGGCGGATGTTGATATGACCGGTGCGATTATTGACACCCACGCGGAGGTTAAAACTCTTCCCCAAAAGCACACCAACTTGTGGGATGTGTTCAAGGAAGTCGCCAATAAGCTCGACAATGAGGCGATGGAACAGCACCTTGCTCCAGAGGATCGGCGGCAAGCGTTCTATGAAGCATTGACGGCATTTCAGCAAACTTTGGCAGTGGCGCTGGCGACGGAGCATTTCTACGAAGATACAACGGCAGAACGGATCAAAGCCTATAAAGAAGATCTCAAGCGCTTTCGCAGCCTACGTTCCTCAATTCAGCAGCGTTTTGCCGAAACTATTGACTACAGCCAGTATGAAAAGCAAATCCGCAAGGTAATGGACAGTCACATTCAGGCCCCGGACGTGGAGGTCGTGACCAATCTGGTCAATATCTTCGACGTGGATGCGTTCGATGAGGAAGTGGAACTGCGCATCGGACCGGCAGCAAAGGCAGATACAATTGCAAATCGGTTAGCTAAAACAATCAATGAGAAAATGGACGAGGATCCGGTTTTCTTCAAGAAGTTTGCCGATCTGGTCCAGAAGGCTATTGACGATTATCGTAATGAGCGAATAAGCCAGGCCGAATATCTCAGTAGAGTGACAGAATACATGACAACTGTCCGGCAGGGACACGATGTTGAGCTGCCGGATCAGCTCAGCAGTTACCGTGAAGCACCTGCGTATTACGGTGTGGTTGGCGAGGTGTTGGAAAGTTACGGTCCAGAACAACCGGAAAGGAATCAGATCGCGGCAGATATGGCAATTGCCATTGAGAATATCATTGACCCGATGAAGGGTCGCGACTGGACAGTGCGTGATGACATCCAGAAGGATATGGCCAACGCCATCGATGACTTTCTGTTTGAGGCGCGTGAGAGGTATGGCGTCAGCATAAACAGTGCTGATATGGACTCCATAATAGAGCGCTGTCTCTCAATCGCGAAAAAGCTGGCAGGTGGTTAATGGGCCAGAAGGATAGCATCACCTGGGGAACGATTGAGATTCCGTACCGATATTTTCATTCGCGTCGGAAAACTCTCGGCATTAGCGTACATCCTGACTTGTCAGTAACGGTCAGGGCTCCTAATGGCACCAGCGTAGAAACCATAAAAGCATTTGTGCATCGTCGCGGTGGATGGATCAGCAAGGCATGGCGGGACTTCGAGCAATACCTGCCAAAACAGCCGGAACGTCGATATATCAGTGGAGAATCTCACCGGTATCTTGGAAGACAATTCCGGTTAAAGATTGAGCAGAGTGAGGTCGGAACGGTTAAATGCCTGCGAGGGTATCTTTGGGTTACGATTAAGGATGAGCCGACACCCGAACGGGCAAAGATGATGCTTGAGGATTGGTATCGTCAACATGCTAAGAATATCTTTCAAGAACGATTGCTGGCTTGCCACCAAAGGGTACTGCGGGAGGGTATACCGTTACCGGTAATGCTGATAAGGAAGATGGTAAGTCGATGGGGGAGTTATTCGTCTGCCGGGCGGATCACATTGAACCTGGCTCTCATAAAAGCACCAAAAGAGTGCATTGACTACGTCATTATCCATGAGCTTTGCCATCATAAAGTAAGGCACCATGGCCCAAAATTTTGGAAACTTTTGCATCGACTGATGCCGGATTTTGAGGAACGAAGAAAGAAGCTGAAGCTGTATGCGGATTGAGTTGGAGAAATGATACGTTCCCAAAGGCTCACTCCGACATCGGAGAAACCCGTCTCGCTCGGCTCGGCGGGTGACCGGAACTGTCTACAAACAGCATAAATGTCGTAAAATGATGGGCAAGGCTATTTCTGGCCTTGCCCATCTATATTTTGCCGGTTCGGATGGGGTGTGAGGTAAAGCTACTGACTATGACAACTTGCGGGTTCCCGTCCCATTTTCCCGGCAACCTTTCCGGGGTGTAGCCGACCTTGGTCAGCACCCAGTATATTGATCAATCCTCGTCGTCAAAATCCGCCAAATCGACAATACGACGTGCGAATAATCCTGAACGACGTGGCTGTACTGGTTCTGGATCATCAGTATTTTCCACCACCGATCCAGGTCCAACCTTATCCTCAATGCATAGTGAATCAGATCCTCGCAATCTTCTTCGTATATCTGAAGTGACTGTTTCCGACGATTCAACACCCTGCCCGTGATTTTTGATTTCAATTGATGTAGCGAGAGTCTCTGATTCAGGTGGCGGCTCAGGCTCTTCAGACACCTCAGGCGCTGTATCTTCTGGGCTTATTACTTTTTTGAACAGTCCGAATCGTTTGACTTGAGGCCGCACGACTTCTTTAGCAACTTCGTCATCTTGAGAATGGTCGCTAACGGCTGCACTCTCCTGTGGAACGGCAACAATCAGATGCGGTGCCGACTCGATTCGGGTGGCGCTAGTATCCTCACCTGTCAAATCCGCTTCTAAAAGACATGACTTGATGCTGTAAAAACGCAGGTGCTTGTTGTCGGCACTTGCAACTTTGTGTTTTGTTTTCAACCGGCCCGCCTCTTGGGTGGCCAGATAACCTTCATCCTTGAGAACTTTGGCGAGCTCAACCACGCCGCTCATCCCGACGCCTGCTGCTGCCGCCAACTGCTCATCATTAAGGAGGAAGAGACCTCTGCCGCTGCTAAATCCCCTGGCATTAGAAACCTTGGCTTTAGAGTCGGAGATAGACGAAAAGGACGTGTGATTACGGATAAGGAATGACTGAAGCTGTATCAATCCTCTCTGACTATCCGGAACACTCGGACTATAGTGCAAGTAGCGGTCCCGGACGTTCAAAACGCAGGCCCGAATTTCTTCGTCGGAGTAAGGGAGAATCCCGAACTTGGCAGCAGTTTTACCGGCGACTTCAACTGCAGCGAAACGTCTGATAGACCTTCCTTGTTCTGGAGTCGCCGCTTCAGGTGTAAGAGCCTTAACGGTGTCTTCGAATTCAGCACGGAGATCATCGAGCACCTGGTCAGGGTTAACCCGGAGTGATGCAATCAAATTCCTGACCATTTCAGGTCCAGCAGTTCCGGATGAGGTGACACTCCGTTCCTTCAAAGAGTTTACTATTTCACCCATATTCTGACCATTAATGGAAGGAAAGGCGTCACCGGAAGGCAAGTCAATAACACGGATTAATTGACCGGCCCGAACATTTTTGCCGCCTTCCTCTATTGCGTCCCGGACTGTTTTTTCACCAGAGGACAATAAGTTTCCAGACCACTGTCGAGTCAATTTAAGTCTTCTTTGGCTATCCAGGGCTGCTTTGCCTGACCCGCCAGCGAGCATATAGATCGTGTGGCCAAGATCGCCGCTGAAGGTGCCAATTTCATCGAGACATATTAGGGTTTGGCTGTGGCAGGCGGCAATTGCTTCAAGCGAATTCATCGTCTGCAACCACCTTTGAACAAATGACTTTGCGTCACGGCCCGGATCTGAACCTTTACCCCAGACTGAAGCTGCAATCTGTAATAGTGTGCTTTTCCCGCGACTTGACGGGCCAAAGAAGTGAAAGCCTCCCCCGTCGAGGCGGAATATACTTAACAACGGACCGACAAAAGCAGCCATTAGTACGAACATGGCTAGTGGGAAATGCCTGCTGAGTTCAGCGATGCCAGACTTCCATGCATCGAGAGTTCCGGAAGAGCGCATGCTCTCGAAAGTCGGCGAGTTCTGCTCCTGCTGGAAAACCACTTTTTCCTGTCCAGTATCACCAATGATTGCATGAGGTGTCACAAAAATCTTGTGGTCATCCCCAAGCCAGCCACCTTGGGAAGTTAGTATCATCCGAACATTTGGTTTGCAGTGCTGGATAAAAGAGAGAAGGTTTCCAGCGCGTCCGGGTACGATAGATAAACCGGTATCCGCCAGTTTGCCAACGATCGATCCCTTCCGTGTTACAATGTCGGACATTGGAAAATTATGTGTGTGCAGTTTTCCGTCAGCGTCCTTGTGGCTAACCTGCAAGCTCCACCCCTCACTCTGATGGGTTCGCATGATAGATACGGGCCAGATCGGACTCTTGGTAATTAGAAACGATTCGCCTTGTTCATTGATGCTGCATAGACAACCGTCATCATCAATGAAGTAAGGCTCCGGAAGAACTGCATCGATTGGATCGAAGGCAGTCGGAAGAACTGGCGCGACAACCGCTTGCACTTCCTGCATAGGCAGAACAGTATCTGACAAAGGGGCTAAATAGTTTACTTCATTTGAAGAGGTCTCATTTAACTCTGCCTCTTCAGGATCAATTTTCTTTTTCTTAAATAATGACATGCTACTCTCCTTTTTTGTGTTTCTTCACTGGAGTCAACGCTGCAGTCACTGACTACCAGTGAAGCCCGCCAGTCGTCATTGCGATCTGGCTGGGGAAATGTGAAAATGTAGAGAACGTACGACTCTTGAATACCTTAATAAACCATAGGCACAAGGGTGTCATTCAACAAAAATCCAGTAATATCAAACACCTTTCTTGGTATGATTGAGTTTCGGACATGACATGTCATTGCCGATGCGATATAAAGCAGGGATGGAGTATTTGACGGTGAAAAAGGTGAAACCGTTTTGTTGCAGCAAGTAAGAAGGGGATGTGTATATGGAGAAGGATACTGCTTTTCGGAAGTTTTTTTTGGAGGCAACACGGCTGCTGGCATGGCCGACTCCGAGGGTCTACTCAGCATTACATTTTATGAAACCTATTCTGGGGGAACCTCTTTCTGAGTTAGACAGGCCACTTCAGATAGGCAAAAAAAGAAAGGAAATTGAAGAGCAACTTGCCAAACTTCATGCCGCAAAGATAAAAGAGCTTGAGCGTTATATGAAACCGTACAAGCGCGAACTGAAATCCGAGCGAAGATGGGAGCGAGGGACCGCTGCAGCACACGCCGTGTCAATAAGATGGTGGCAGCATGATTCAAAAGAAAATTGGCTGAAACTTAATACACAAGATTCAAGGATAACGCAGGGGTGGCTACTGATGGTAGGCGACCGGAGCAGCATTAATCGTATAGGTAGGCAGGAATGGAAGCTACGTGTTCGTTTCGCCGTTATCACTGGTGAGAAGTACGACAAGTCAAAAGGTACTGAAGCGGTCAATGGATACTTGAAACACCTTGGTAGTGAGATAAAATTCCTCCACCTTGTTACCGGAAATGATGGCAGTCCAACCGCCACGATGGAAACCGGAGAACTGCGCTCCATAATACCAGAAGCTGTTAAGATTGAAACTGACCTGCCAACCGAAAGTGTCGATCACTTTAATTTACAACCGTCATTTCCGAATCGTCGGAGTGTAGAAAACTACCTTGCAGTATTTTTAACGCACAAAAATCGCTTTCCTGAAAACAATTCAGACTGGTGGCGACAACTTCACGTGAAGGCTGCCGATGATACTGCAATTGCGAAGCTGTTTGGAGGTGCCATGCCTTTTCTTTGTGATAAGGATGGGGTGCGGTGGGGTATGGAGTAACATCACTACTGACAATGAATTGCGCTTTCCCGTCTATCTTTCCCGCTAGAAGTGGTGGGGTGTACATCTCTAATCTCCGCGCCCTGCTGGTAACCCTTCGGTCTGTCGCGCTAGTCACTCTGCTGCACGTCGGCCTCTGGAGGCCTCCGCTTGCATCCAGACGATTCGCCAGGCCCGTGGGTGCCCGAACACCATTTCTTGTCCCAGGCCGTTCCGGTCTATGACGTACTCTGTTCCCGGCGGGAGAAGCTATCTGGCTCCCTGTAGGAGCCATTCGCATTGCCCCAGTGAACTATTCGTGGCAATTTGAAAAGCGTTCCCGGTAGATTCCCGCCATTTTGTTCGTTTGTGATGTAGTTAGAAGTTGAGATAATTTTGTAGACGTCTTTCCTTGGCGGGCAGACATTGACATAATATATGTGAGCAGCTATAACCTTTCCCGTTAGTAAAATACTGTACATGAAATGCAGTTAGTAAAAAGGGGCAATAATGGGAAACGAAGGAATTCAGTACGCATATATTGTGGTAGCTGCTGTAATCAGCTTTGCAATTGGTAAATTTCTTAATTTCAAGAGTAAAATACATGAGGATCACGATTATTCGCATGGCAAAGCTGATGCTGAAGCAGAAGCAAAAGCTAGGATTATGGAAGCTGAAGCTAGAGGTTTTATGAGTGGCAAGCAAGAAGGTTATTCCCAGGGCCTAAAAGAAAGTGAGGCTTTACTTACGGGTAAAATGGCGGAAGAATTTTCTCGGGGGATTCAAAAAGGAAAGGAAGATGTTCTAGCCGAATACGAAGTTAGAGTTTTTCCCTTCAGTCGAAGTGACAAAGTAGGTATAGGGCCATGGTCATCTTTTGATGTAGAAATTGGGTATACGCACCAACTGTATGTAAGGAATATGCCGTGTATGGAGCCATCAGAAATAATTCTCAAAAAATCCAGTGAAAAAGAATTGGATGTTGACAAACTAATCGACCTTGCAGGAAAGGTCGTTAGGGAGGCAATAGCATCTTCCAGTCCTGCCGGAATTGCATTAAAAGTTGCCAGCACTGTCCCTCATATAAATAAGTAAAAGTAGGAGAGGACGGTTTTTTGGGCCATTAGAAAAAACTTCGGTCCATCTACGGTCCAGTGAACCCCGAAGCATAGGATGGGCTTTGCCTAACACATCGAAAACATAAGGTAATCTGCGGTCTAATCTATTTTGCACTTGTAACAAGCTATAAATACATGATATTTCACAAAAAAATGTCGGCGGCTATGTTTTCCTGAATTTTGGAAAACTCCATAATGTATTGATATATAGCACAAATAACTGATTCGGCTGTCTGGTAAAAGTACCTAGGCTAGGCTCTTTTAATCAGGTGGTCGTTGGTTCGACCCCAACGCGGCTCACCAAACATTACAGGGCGTTACGATCTGATCGTAACGCCCTTTTTGTTGCCTTCCTTCTTTCTCGGTCCAATCGCGGTCCA
>JAYTVV010000304.1:0-2650 GCA_043743795.1 Geobacteraceae bacterium | reverse complement strand
ATCAGGGTTACTTCCAGCCCCATCCAGGCACACCAACGGTGAATGGTGTGCCAATGCTGTTCAGCCAGAATTTCTGTCGGCGCCATAATGGCCACCTGATAGTCATTTTCAACAGCAATCAATGCAGCCATCAACGCGACAAGGGTCTTGCCGCTTCCCACATCGCCCTGAACAAGACGGTGCATGGGATGCGGTGCCATCATATCCGTCTTTATTTCGGCTAAGACTCTTCGCTGAGCAGCTGTCAGCTCAAAGGGGAGCAAGCGAACAAGTTCTTTTGTAAAACGATGGGTCACCTGAAAGGCAATTCCCTCTTCTAATGCCACGCCGAATTTCTTTCGGGCAAGCCCCAATTCCCAAAAGAAAAATTCGTCAAAAGCCAGGGCCTGATGCGCAGGTGTAGCACCGCTATTCAGATCAGCAAGGTCCGCTTCCGGAGGGGGTGCATGTACCTGTCCCAGAGCTTCACGGAGTGGCGGGAATTCTGCAGGACAGAGCTCAGCAGGCACAACGCTGTCAATATTCGGCAGAAACCCATCGATAACTTCACGCATAACCCGGCGCATTGTTTTCTGATGTATCCCCTCAGTCAACGGATACACCGGTACGATACGCCCGAAATTTGCCGGGTCAGAGGTCACCAGGCTCTGCAGCCCTCCCCCCTCAGGCAGCCATTCAGGATCCGGATGATTGACTTCACGCTGATACCCGTATTGGCTCACCTCGCCACTAAAAATGCCGACCCGGCCGACTTTCCAGGTCCGTTTCATCCAGACGGCGTTGGCATTAAACCACTTGCAGACAATCGAGCCGGTTGCGTCCTGTACGAGCACCTCGAACACACGGCGACCGCTTTTAGTTGTGGTCGCTTCAGCAGAGAGGACCGAACCGGAAAAGACAACACTCTGACCGGGACGGAGTGAAGAGATTGTGAGCAACTGGCGACGGTCTTCATAGCGCAATGGCAAAAGATACATGGCATCCTCAACGGTGCGTATATCTCGTTTTTCAAGCAGAGCAGCCAGCTTGGGACCTATTCCTTTCACAAACTGGATGCCGATCTGCAGGTTCTTGCGAGCAATGGCATCTTTCAGGCTTTTATTATTATCTGCCACAGGTTTTGCTGGCAATGCTGCAATGGCGGGTCGAACAGGCCGCGCAATAAGTGCGCCATTTACCTCTTCAACGTCAAGAGAGTCTCCTGGCACAAGGCACATTTTTTTCAATATATCTGAAGGAATGGCTACGGTGTTATTTTCAGAAAGAATGACGGTTGGCATGCACATTCCTGCGTTAGGACATAAGTGTATTTCAACTGGCGAACATAATATTCTTTACCATGTATTGTCCACACAATTTCACCCTGTTTTATTGACAACTGGCCCATCAACAGGCATATCTGTTCAAATATATCTACCTGAAAGGAATCACCATGAACCCGCATTATTCATTCGAGCAACTTGTTACCATAATGCAACAATTACGAGCACCGGGCGGCTGTCCGTGGGACGCTGAACAGACTCATGAAAGCCTTACCCGCTATTTACTTGAGGAAACCTATGAAGTCATGGAAGCCATTGACGAAAAATCGCCACAGCATCTTAAAGAAGAGCTTGGTGACTTGCTTCTGCAGCCTGTTTTTCACGCAGCCATTGCCGAAGAATCCGGTGACTTCACTATTGACGATGTCATCAGCACGCTGTGTGAAAAACTGATCAGGCGTCATCCTCACGTATTTGGTAATCTCGAAATCAAGGATAGTGCCGCACAGATTGAAAACTGGGAAAAGATCAAACAATTGGAAAAGGGGGACGAACGACCATCGGCTCTTTCGGGAGTTCCTGACCACCTGCCGGCTCTTCTGAAGGCGCATAAAATCAGTGAAAAAGCCTCACGGGTCGGCTTTGACTGGGAACATGCAGATCAGGTATTTGCAAAGGTTATGGAGGAGTTGCATGAATTCGAAGAAGCATGGGCAGGCGGCGATCCGACTCGAATGGAAGATGAAATGGGGGATTTACTGTTTGCTATTGCGAATCTTGGGCGCTTTTTAAGTCTGAATCCGGAAGAGGCCCTTCGTAAAACGATACGTCGATTTCAAAAACGCTTCAGTTACGTCGAATCAGAGTTGCTCCGACAGGGAGTGCCGATGCAAAATGCATCTCTTGAGGATATGGACGTCTTATGGGAGAAGGCAAAAAGTCTCGAACGTGAGTGTATATTTTAATTAGTTCCGGCGATGTCACTGTTTTTACAGGGTTGTTATTCTTATCCACAAAAATTGTGGATAACTTGTGGAGAACAGTGTTGACGTTATGCAAAAGTGATATTTTTGCAAGAGTTTTATCCGAAATGCCGTTTTTTTATACACACCTTTATATACGTAATTTCAACAAGTTACACTGTATGCAGTAAAAATAGGGGTTTACGCTGTCAAGCACTTTTCGCACTAAAAATATTTTTTTTATCGACAGATAATCCTGTGCATAACCATCCAATGTGTAACAACGAGCAACCCTTTGAATTCAACACCTTCCATCTTTAACAGTTCTCTTTTTGTGCTTTCACCACCTGGAGCTGAATAACCGGTCAGGCGCCCATTAGATGCGACAACCCGATGACAAGGAATGATAATCGGGATTGGATTGGC
>JAYTVV010000303.1:0-5914 GCA_043743795.1 Geobacteraceae bacterium | reverse complement strand
TCTGGGATGCGGAGACAATTACGGACAGCGGCGCATTCAGCTCGTGCACCACCCCGGCGGAAATCCTGCCCAGTTCGGCCATCTTTTCGTTGTAGGCCAGTTGTTTCATTACGACAGGATTAATTTTTTGCGGATTATCAGCTAAAAATGCGTTTGTGAATAAACGTAAGCCGTTTGTCGGGATCGGGAAATCTTCGTTGATGGCTTCGTCGGTATGACTGGTTGGGGCTTCGCTCATACGCACTCCGATGTGCTATACACTGCCAATGGAAACAGCGGAAAATTGCAGACACACCCTTAGGTGCTTGATAAAGAGGCACAGTAAGAGCGTCAATGCACATTTAGTTAACAAAACCGAACAGTTTGATTTGAAAACACGTGATATTGGCAAGAATGAGCAAGGAATGAGCCAACGATACCCACCTGACACATTCAACGCCCTGTATACAATAAACAGATATGTTTATCAGTATGTTAACAATCATATTAAAAATTATTTCACTTGCTAAAACAGCATGCTAGGAGTAACAATTTTTTCAATTTTAAATATCAAACATATCAGGTTTTGGAATAGACATTCTTACTAGATAGAAGAGGAGGCCGCCATGAAATCAACAAAGGTGATTACGGGAAAATTAGCTTCAATATTACAGGTGTTATTGGTTGCAGCCCTGCTGGTATCATCAGCAGTCGCGGCACTGGCCTTCAATGTAACCGGGACGGTGTCAAATCCGACCGGTAAGACCGGGCGCATCTACCTGACGGTGCAGAACACCATGTATGGAAGCAACAGCCCAGTTGCCGGGGTGAGCATCCCCGCCGCCGGCACCTACACCATCCACGGCTTGACCGACCCGGGCAGCTACCAGGTTTCAGCCTTCGCGGATACCCAGGGAACCGGTTTGTGCCATGCCAATGACCCGATCGGCAGCTCGACGGCCTTTACCGACACAACACCCTCCAACATTAATTTTTCGCTTGCCCTACCGTCACCGGCGATTGATCTCCTGCCCCCCAAGGAGGCCAATGTGATCTACGGCGACACGACCGCCACGATTTTATACAAAGGGGCCTCTGACAACAACGGCAAACCGATCGCCACCTCGTACAATGTCTACTGGAGCACCACACCGAACCCCGGACCGACCAATATGGTCGGCGGTGGCAGCGTTATAGATCTTCCTTCCGGTTCAAAAGACTTCTATGTCAAGTACGGACTGGCCAACCCGACCAACCAGTATAAGTTTGCAGTTACAGCCGTACTCAACGGCTTGGAAAGCACCCCGGTCAATGCCAACGCGGCCTCGCCCACCAGCGGAGTTAACGTCTCCGGCACCGTCGCCACCAGCGGCATCACACTTCCCGGGGGCGGAACGCATCTGCTGATGATCCTGATTGATCAGAGTTCCAACAACTTCATAACCTACTCACTGCCCAACCCGACCAACAGCCAGGTTTTCACTATCAGCGGGGTGCCGCCCGGTTCCTACTCGCTCTACACGATCATTGACAGAAACAACAACGGGCTTATCGACCTTGGTGACATTTTCGACACGGATATCGGTGTATCGGTCACCGTTGGCACCAGCGATGTCACTGGCGTTGCCGTAGCCCTTACGGCGGCCGATGCCCGAGCCTATGTGCAGACCCGGCATTACAGCGGAGACACCTATTCGCTGAGCCTGGGGGCCGCAACCATGCTAAAGCGGCCGGTGAACGTGACCGTCAGCGGTCCCCAGATCCCAACCATGGACCTCCCCCTGAGCAGCAATGACAACGGGATATTCGAAACATGGAGGAATGTGGGCTCGCGGCCGGTTTTCCCAGCTTCACCGGACACCTATTCCTTTGCGATCGAATACTCATCGGGCAGCGGTTCCTCACCGTTAAGCGCTCCAATCACCGGCATAGTCGATTCTTTTTCCACCCCCACGGCACCGACCGGGGTCATCGCCTTCCCGGCACCCGATCCGTTGCAGTTCAGCTGGACAGCTGCCAGCCCAACACCGGGCTATCCTTACACCTACAGCTTCCGGCTCAACAACCCCTTCGGCTATTTCAATAATGACCCCTACTGGAACATGCCCAGCAGCACGACCTCGATCAACATACCCGGCACGGACTTCACACCGCAACAGGGAACAAATTACAGCTGGAATATCTCAGTCAAGGACGCTAACGGCAACAGCTCGGAGAGTAATGCCAACTTCTCGGCGGGCGGCTCCGGCAGCATCTCGGGCATGGTCACCAGTGACGGCTCCCACGGTATCCCCAACACCTATGTCATACTGCTCGATTCCGGCACCCAAAAGCCGGTTAGCGGCATACCGGCAGTCCAGACCGACAGCAACAGCGGCCTTTATTTTATCGGCAATGTCCCGAGCGGCAATTACTATGTATATTTCAGTGCCGGCCCCGGCTACCAGAGCCAGTACTACAACAACGTGCCCACCATCTCTGGGGCAACGCAACTGGTCGTGACCAACGGCAGCTCTACCAACGGAGTTAACGCCCTGCTGGTCGCGGCCCCCAACACCGGCACTATCGTCGGCCGGGTGGTCAACGCCTCCACCGAACAGCCGGTCGTCGGTGCCTTGGTGGAACTCTACAGCACCAACAACTCTCCGCTTGGCAATTCGGTGTTCACCACCTCCAGCGGCGATTTCCAGATCTCGACACTGAACCCCGGCAGCTACAAATTGCGGATCAGTGCCAACGGCTACAAACCGATTCTGGCGGTAACCCAGTATCTGGTCCAGTCCGGCGTGACGAGCCAGGTCTCCATCAGCCTGCCGAATACCGTCACCTATACCTCCAGGGTTGTGGATAGTGCGGTAACGCCTGCACCGGTTGCCAATGCCTTGGTCGAGGTGGTCGGCGGCACCATCAGCGCCCTCACCGACAGCAACGGCTACTTCACCATCACCGTCCCCTTCTCGACCTCCTTCTACCTGCGGATCTCGAAGGCGACCTATGTAACGACCTACACCGCCACGATGTCCTATAGCCAGGACAGTGATACCAGCGATCGCCCCTATCCGCTGCTGACTACCTCCGATTATGACAGTATGTTCACCCCGACGAGCCCCAACAGTGTCGCCAAGATCGCCGAAACAGGGAGCATTTCCGCCCGCGTCGCCTCTGCCGGCAATCCGCTGATGACCCTGCCGGGAGCGACGGTGACGGCCAGCGACGGTACCACCAGCTACCCGGTGTGCTACTACAATAGCAATGGTGTTAATTGCAATGGCAATGGAGGCCAGACGACAACTGGAGCAAACGGCCGCTTCTATGTCCTCAATGTGCCGGACGGCAAGCAGATCACTGTCACAGTGGCAAAGGGCGGCTACAATGGCGGTTCGCGCACCTTCCCGGTGGTTGCCGACTCCGCCAGTTTGAGTCGTGTCGGTATGCAAACAAGCGCGCCCAGCTACACCATGATCAGCAAACTGGTAAACTTCACTACCAGTGTCCCGATCGCCAACAACACGGTCACGCTTTTCAAAGACGACAACACAACCGTCGGCCAGGTCAACACCGACAGCAACGGCCTCTTCACTGCCGCCGACCTGCTGTCTGGTACAAATTATTATCTCAAGGTTTCGGATGGCACGTCCTTTCTGGAGAGTTATTCTGCAAACACCGCATCGCCAGGTTCCAACGTGGACCGCAGTGGCCGTCCGTACTACGCATTTTCCTTGTCGCCTAATCAGCTCACCACTTGGGGATTTGGCAATCCACCCACTAATGCGGTCATTACAGGGACGATTAAAGATGGTCTTTCCGGTCAACCTATTGCAGGAGCTAGAATTACAGCAAAATATACGGCAAACAATTCACCGATCACATCGATTGCGTATGACGATGGCACAGGAAAGCCTGGAAATCCAGCTACCTATATCTCGACCTCAGCCTCCAACGGTAGGTTCTATATCTATGGCATTTCATCCAGCGATATTGCCACAAAAGTCACTGTAACGGTTCAGACTGACGATACAACCGGCTACGATTTCAGAAACAACGCATCAAAGGACTATCATGTGTTAAACGGTAAACTGACACAAGGTAGTTTCAACTTCCCCTCGCTCTTTCTAACGCCCATGGTCAATATCAACGGCACGGCCTCCGACCTTTACAGCCTTCCGATATCCGGAGCCAGGGTCGTAGCCTACATTTTGTCTCCGACCTGGAGCATGATCAACAATCCGGCTCTGACCGACAGCACCGGCAAGTTCAGCATGCAAGTGCCGAGCGGCACCCCCTTCGCCCTGGAGTTGATCTCCTTCGGCAAGCGCACCGCCTACAGCCAGGATATCCAGGTGTCACAGAACACCAACCTGCCCACCTTCCCGCTGCTGACGAACAACGACTACTCGCTGCTGGGGTGGCCGGTGACGGCCGGCAAGACCTTCATCCGCGGCATGGCCATGGACAACCTGGCCCGCCCGCTGGACGGGGTGTTTGTGGCCCCGACTCCCGGTAGCTATACGATCAATTACGTCAATGATGCCGACAACAGGACCCTGATGACCGGTGGAGCTACCTTTACCAACGGCCTGTTCGTGCTCAAGGATGCCACGCCGAGCGATTTCATCTCCCTCACCGCCAGCAAAACCGGCAAGAGCTTCTACCCGATCAGCTTCTCCCACATGGTGGCCGACACCGACAGCCTGGGCGGGGCCTTCGACAGCACGCCAACTCCGGGCAGTTTCAACTTCCCGGCCCCTACGGTGAATTTCGGTGGTATCAACCTGCAGGCATCCTCACAGCAGTTGGTTACGATCAACAACAACGGTCCCAACAGCATAACCGTCAGCAACTACGGACTGACCGGCAATTCGGGTGATTTCAGCATCATGCCGGGAGGTACCTGTGCGACCAGCATACCGGCCACACTGACACCCGGCGGTTGCACGCTCATGATCAGCTTTGTGCCAACTACGACCGGAACACGGACTGCGACCCTGAACATCAACTCCAATGCTGCCAGCGGCTCGAATTATACGATCTCGCTCACCGGCACCGGATTGGCGACCGCTCCGGGCACCCCGACGATTTACAATGTCACCCCCTGGGACGGCCAGGCCACGGTCAACTTCAACCCGTCGGCATTCGACGGCGGCAGCCCGATCCAGTGGTACACCGTAACCGCCACCCCGGGACCCTTTACCTATAACGGCTCCGGCAGCCCGATCACAGTGTACGGCATGAGCAACGGCCAGACCTATACCTTCACCGTGACAGCAACCAACTTTGTGGGGACCAGCCTCTCGTCGAACCCGGTCGATGCGACACCTTTCTATGCGCCGCTGCGCATCGGATCGACCGGGTATGCCAATAATCTTCAGACCTTGCTTGCCATAGCTGCTGCCGATTCGACCATCACAGCCCAGGCCGGATCAGTGACGGTAACAACACCTCCGTTGACGCTGACACAGGGTATCACCATTTCAGGCGGATATAACAACGACTACTCTGCGGTTTCTGCGGTCAACGGATTTACGACCATACCGGGCCGGGTGAACATCAAGGCTGGTGCACTACCATTCAAGGTGATCTTCAAAAATATCAGGGTGAAATAACGAAAGTCCAGTTCACCGCCACAGCCTGATACGCGCTCAAACAAACCGCCCAGAACAAAGGGCGGTTTGTTTGTTTCAGTGTGCCTCTGCCCGTCAAGCTCCCACGCTGTTCTATACTACATTTGTGACCCATAAAAAGTCATTCAGCGTCATCTCACATAACAAACACAGAAAAGCCGCCCGGTTACCCGGACGGCTTTTCTTGTTCGACGGAATGTTACTGAGATTACATGTTGTAGCCCGACTCCGAATGCTGAGTCTGGTCGAGGCCCATGATTTCGTCTTCCTTCTCGACGCGTAGTCCCATGGTCTTTTCGAGGACAAAGGCAATG
>JAYTVV010000302.1:0-4539 GCA_043743795.1 Geobacteraceae bacterium | reverse complement strand
AGAGCTCATTACTTCCAGTGTTTCGCGTTCCGGATCCAGATCATCCAATTCCGGGATTGCTTCAATGAACCCGGGGGTTTCTTCCTCAAGAGCATCCAGAGATAGAGGATCAGCAGGTAAATCGAGAATTTTCAACACCTTCCCCAGTGGCAGCTCCGCAAGTTGCGAAATATCCTCAGCGGTTGCATCATCGTCTCCCATAGCTTGCAACTCGTTTAATGCCCGTTTTACCTTGGCAAGGGAATCGATGACGTGCACCGGGATTCGTATGCTTCTCGATTTGTCGGCTATTGCCCTGGTTACGGACTGTCGGATCCACCAAGTGGCAAAAGTTGAGAATCTGAATCCACGACGATAATCAAACCGATCAACCGCCTTGATCAAACCAATATTTGCTTCCTGCACCAAATCAAGTAGCGGTAGACCGCTGCTCTGGTACCTTTTGGCGATATGGTGGGCAAGCCTGAGATTGGAAACGGTCATGTGGTAATGTGCATGACGCAGTTTCTTTTCGCCGGACTGCAGCTTACCAAAAAGACGGGTGAATTCTGGCAGCGGCCGGCATATATTTTTTTCCAACTCGTGAAGTTTTATTTGCTCATCAAGTATTTCGCTGCTGTGTCTTGAAATTATGGATGCCAACATCACTTCCTGGCCATCCATGACATTTCTGCACCAGTCAAGATTAGTTTCATTCCCGCAAAAAACCCGTTGGAATGTATCCTCGCTAATTTCTCCGCTTGATGTACAGATTCTCCGTATTCTGTCGACAGAGTTTTGAAATGTTTTCCTGTGACGGTGCATTAGATCTACCAGTCGTAAAAGGACTTCCGTGGAGAAGCGGGTTTCGGCAAACTCATCTTGGATTCGTTGCAGGTACTCCATGAATTCGTCAGACTCCCAGTTGCCGGAGTCCCGCATTTTGATAACCTCGACAAGTAAGTTACTGACAGTTCCAATCCTATTGAGCAGCTCGGTCTGCTGCTGTTCTCTGTCATGATCCGGAACTTCATACTCATCGCTATTGCAAATTTCCTGATCTTCGACAAAAACATCGACTGAATCTCCATCCTCAGGAGAAAGATCATCGCACTGATTTTGAATGGATGTACCAGCAACGATGTTAAATCCTCCTGTCTTTACAATTGCAATGAGTTCTGCAATTGCAGGTGGTAAAAGCGTTGCAGCATGAAATATTTCACGACTTCCCTCGTCAGCCATCCGGCCAAGATCAATCTCTTCACTGGCTGTAAGTAATTGAAAACTTCGAACGTCCCGCATGAAGATCCAATATGGATCATGTGCTGGATTGTTTTTTTCCCAAAGAAAGCGGATAGCTTCTTCAGCAAGTTGAACCTCCGGATCTTCGTCTTCCTGGTTCAGATCCTCCAAGCAACAGGGGTGAACGTAATCACAAGATAAACGATCAATCCTGATTCCAAGATCGTTCAGTACTTCCTGCAGGTTCTCTGCATAACCGTCAGCTTCATCTTCTACAAGTTCCGCCATGGCATCGATCTGCCAAGTAACCAGCCTGCCTGAATTGATACCGTGGAGGAAAAGATTTTTTTCTGCTTGAAGGAAGTCATGAAGAAGATAGCCTTTTGCATGAGCCCAGGTAAATTCAGGCAGTTCAATATGAATATCCATCCAATCTTCATCTAGATCTTCTGGTGTGTGAGCTGAAATCAGGTACTGGACATCTCCAGCTCGCGAAAAAAGTGAGAGGTCATTTTCCGGAATTACGGATTCCGGCTCCTCATCCCAGCCATCAAATGAGACTGAGTCGGGATTCTTTGGGTCAACCTGAGAATCAGGAGACAAACTTTCACTGTTTGATGATGTGTAATAATTTTCAGGCTCTTCAGAAACATCAACAATGAATCTGCAGATCATACTTACAGTTTCAGTGTGACCGTTGGCCAGAGCAAGACATTGTGCGGATAACCCGTCAAAGTTATATAAAAAGGGAGTTGCCCCAGCCTCCAATAATATCCGGCATGTTTCACTGTGACCTCGGAGAGCTGCAAGCATGAGTAAGGTCATTCCTTTATCATCTACTTCATCAATATCAGATATTTTATTGAGATGCAGACTGACTGCCTTTTCAGACCCGGCCTGAACAGTCATTCTGAGCAAAGGATTCATAGCTCGGCTTGCTCCGAGAATAGGGGAGAAGAATATGACTTGTCGGTTATAATCTGTAAAGGCAACTGGCAACCGGTTTCTGGTCGGCGAAAGAAGCTACTGTTATTATGTTGAATGTTTAGAGTGATCATTTTTATATTTTCAATTATTCCAGTTCTTGACTTCCAATACGGAATTGCATCCCTGCAATTTGGGCGTCTGCACAATAGAGGTCTTCCTCTTTAAAGCTCCCACTCTTAAATCTACGCCAAGCTTCCTCTGCAATCGGCACAAGTACAACGGGCCATCCACTGGTTTTGAAAAATGGTTTCAGCAGTCGGGGCTCTACACAACTTATAGCGGGAATATCTTCAATCTCATCGGAAATGTCCCCACGTTCAAGAGCTCCATCTGGATGTAAACCTGAATATAGAAACAGTACAGAAGTCCAGCCCCTAAAAAAATCATCCTTGCTTATTCGCTTAAGAGCGCGATGATCAAGATCAAGCAATGGGATAAGCCAATGTAAAGCTTCATTTTCATCATTAGGAATGTCTTCATTAGCTTCTTGAATGGTCTCAAGGTTCATTTGATACTCCTTCTCAATGTAGGAAGCCACAGCCCGTCCGACAGCTTCCGCAACTAATGGAGGAACGGCATTACCAATCATTCTAAATGAGTGAGTACGAGCTTCGGGAAACCGGAACCAGTCGGGAAAACTTTGCACTCTGGCAGCCTCACGCGGGGTCAGAGATCTTCTTTGAGTGGGATGGATAAACATCAATCCATCCTTGCTCAGATGCGCCACAATAGTTGAACAGGGAGCAAATCGACTCTGACGAGTATATCTATCCTTAAAGCTGTCCTTGCTGTATGGAAATTCAAATTCGACCCCATTTCGCATCGCTGTTGCTGAACTTTCCCCTTCCCTCAGCCGGGCAAAATCACGAAGATCCCGATCGCTATGAGGACGAGAAGCATGGTTGGTCAACATCTTTGCAAGATCAATTTCGAGTACATCAAACAGATAATTGCGTACTGGCTCCCCGGTAATCAACATATGCTTTATCAAGCGATTCACGTCGTAGACACTCTCATCACTGCCCTTCCCAGCTCCTAGTGGAGGAAGATCGCCAATTGCTGCTCCCAACAGAGGGCGAGGAAGCGCACGTGGCGCCGACTTCAGGTTCGGTAGAAAATAACCTGGGAGATCTTCCCTGGTACCAATAATAAGCTGCCGGCGACGCTTTTGTGGCACTCCAAGTTCCCAGGCATCTTCCACTTGGCCGTGCACGCGGTATCCAAGAGACCGCGCTTCTTCTTGAACGCGGGTAAAGTATTTCCCGCCTGCAGCAGTCTTAATCCCGAGAACATTTTCCATTACAAATACTTTTGGCCTGAAGAAACCAACGTATTTGAGAAGTTCCTGGTAAAGATGGCGTCGCGGATCGTCTTTGAGACGCTCTCCATGATTTGCACCATCAACTTTACGAGCGGTTGAGAAGCCCTGACAGGGAGGTCCTCCCACGATGACGTCAATATACTTAACGCCAATCAGCTCTGATAAGTCATCAGGAGTAAAAATGGTTAGATCGCGGTGCAGGACATGTTTAATATGAGATAGATTAGCTTGCATGGCGGTAATTGCTTCGGCATTGAAATCAATCGCAGCTAGACATTTGAAACCAGCGCGTTCCATGCCAACGGTAAATCCACCACAACCGCAGAATAGATCGATGAAATTCAGCGACGTACATTGATCCGCACCGTCTGAATGACACATATTATCTTCACGCGGCATACAATTCCCCATACTATCCACGCTGTTCTCTCTCTTCTTCATTTATACAATAGGTGTATGTCATAATATGTCGTTTATTTCGTTTTTATCTGAAAAAGCCTTGTTTTAGAGGGAAAAACTGTGCCACTCTGCTCGAATAAAGGCGAAATGGTTACGCTCTGTTGAATTCCTCTTCAAATTTGCGCACGCCATCAAGAATTTGTTCAAACGGTGGTGGTTCATCAAGAAACATGGCCGTTTGCATCCATTCATAATCCTGACGCCACGCTTGGACATCACCAGGAACGGGCATCAACCGCAAATCCCCTTGATGTACCGTGCTGTAATCAACCCAACTCAGACGGAAAAACACCTGACGATGAGCAGCTACTCGATCAAACAAATCCTTATCCTTTGCCGCCCTGGCGGCAATGCCCTTTTGGATGAGGCACCACAGGTCATAATAATGTCTGGCCATACGGGCTCGACGGGGTTTATCCGCCGGCCTGAAGGTTTCTTCATGTATCAAAAGTGCCTTTTCCCAAAAGGTCCGTTCGGCTGACAGTGCCTGAACAGGACAATCCAGAGGAGCTACGACCGTATTCAATGCTTCAACCAGAAACGGTTTGATG
>JAYTVV010000301.1:0-12033 GCA_043743795.1 Geobacteraceae bacterium | reverse complement strand
CGGGGTGCCAGCGCCAGTTTTGAGTACTTACGCTTGAGCATGAAGCCGGTAGTGAGAAAATTGAACAGCTCGGTAACATCCTCCCCAATGACCTGATCGCAGGTCAACAGACCCACATCACTGTACAAACGAGCGGTATCAGCATGATAATTGCCGGTACCGATGTGCAGATAGCGCCGCAGGCCGTTATAATCCTGCCGCACGACCATGATGACTTTGCAGTGGGTCTTTAAACCGACAACGCCGTACGTCACATGTACGCCGGCCTCCTCCATCCGCTCTGCAAGGCTGATATTGGTTGCCTCATCAAAGCGGGCCTTCAGCTCGACAACGACGGCAACCTGCTTGCCGTTATGGGCAGCCAGAATGAGGGCATCAATAATGCGGCTCTGACGGGAGGTGCGATAGAGCGTCATCTTGATGCCGCGAACCTTGGGATCGGTCGCCGCCTCACGCAGAAAGCGCTCGACTGAGGTTGAGAATGATTCATAGGGGTGCTGCAGCAGAATCGCACCGGCATCACGGATAATATGGAAGATATTCCGCTGCATCTGCAGCAGCGGATGGTCTACCGGGTGGTGCGGCGCGTCATGCAGTCGCGGAAAATCGAGTCGGGTCAGCTCAAACAGATCACGCATGGCAAGCAGACCGGGAACTTCAAAAACATCAGTGGCTTCATCAAGCTCCAGTTCGGCAGCCAGGCGGCCGCGATGGATTGAATCCATGCCGGTGGCAATCTCCAGACGCACAATCGGAGCAAATTTCCGTTCCTTCAACTCTGATTCGATCATCGCCATCAGATCGTCAGCCTCATCTTCATCCTTTTCGGTATTGGCATTTCTGGTTACCCGAAAAAGCTCACATGACACAATATCCATACCGGGAAACAGCATATCGAGGTTATTCATCATAACCTCTTCAAGCCGGATAAAATGTTCCCCTTTACCGATCCTTATAAACCGTGGGGTACCGGCATTTACCGGCACTTTTATCCGTACCAGCGAAGCGTGTTTGGTTTTTGGATAGCGCAGAGACACCAACAGGTTAAGGGACAGATTGGAGATAAAGGGAAACGGATGAGCAGGGTCAATTGATTGCGGCGTCAACAGCGGAAAAATATTCGTATAGTAGAACTCTCTCAGCAGCTTCTTTTCCTTGGGAGTCAATTCATCATAACGTTCAATCAGGATGTTTTTTTCTTCAAGCAACGTACAAATCTCGTTAAAGGATTGTTCCTTGCGCGTTTCAAGCTCACGAATTTCAGCATAACACTCCGTCACCTGCTGACGCGCGGTGCGGCCGTCAAGACTCAATTCACGCACCCCGGCCCCGATCTGCTGTTTCAAGCCGCCGATACGCTTCATAAAAAACTCGTCCAAATTACCACTGACGATGGCAATAAACTTAAGTCGCTCCAGCAGCGGCGTGCGCTGATCTTCTGCCTCATGCAGCACACGTCGGTTGAACGACAGCCAGGTCAGTTCCCGGTTCAAAAACCACTGGCTGTCTTGAAGATCAAATTTCGGCGCCAACGGCTGATCAGACAGCAGCGCGGGGTGATCTGGTATCTTGGCGCTTTTTGTTTTTTTAGCTTTGACTGACTTTGGTGCCGCCGGTGCATCAACTTCATGTTTTGTTTTTTTTGCCGGTTGTTTCTTTTTGACTTGAGCGTCTTTCACACGATCTCCATTTTCAGCACGAAGTAGCTTTGCAGCCATCAGTGTACCGGATTTACTCTCGTCTGCAACCTGTTTGATTTCAAATGCAACGGAATGAAGACTACGGGCTTTGTGATCACGATTTGCATCCGCATCTTCATATATGGTACACCCTACCCTATGAAAAAACTCAATCCGCCACAACAACGCGCCGTCAACACCGTCGAAGGAGCCCTGCTGATCCTGGCGGGAGCCGGCTCCGGCAAGACCCAGGTAATTACCACCCGCATCGTCCATTTTTTAAAAGATCTGCGCGTCCCGGCTGAAAATATCCTCGCAGTCACCTTTACCAACAAGGCCGCCCGCGAGATGAATGAACGCGTGCTCGGTATGGCGGGACAACTGGCCAAAGGCATCGTCATTTCAACTTTCCATTCATTGGGAGTCCGCATTCTGCGGCGTGACATCCGGGCCCTCGGCTTCAAACCCAATTTTTCGATTTATTCCACCTCCGACCAGTCCGGCGTCATCCGCCAGGCCGTTCGGGAACGTGACATTGACCCGAAAAAGATTGATCCGGACCGGATTCTCTGGAAAATATCCGCCCTGAAAAACCGCCTGATCGGGCCAAAAGAATTTACCCCGGACCGGAATGACCCGTTGGAGATCGCGGTTGCCGCGGTATATCCCCGTTACCAGGAACTGTTGAAAGGCTTTAACGCCATCGATTTTGATGACATCATCATGCTCTCGGTGCGCCTGCTGCAGACCACCCCGGCTATTCTCGCCCACTGGCAGGAACGCTTTCGCTACATCATGGTGGACGAATATCAGGACACCAACGCCTCACAATACCTGCTGATTTCATTATTGGCGAAGAAACATGGCAATATCTGTGTCGTTGGTGATGATGACCAGTCTATCTACGGCTGGCGCGGCGCCGAGGTAGAGAATATTCTCAACTTTGCCCAGAGTCATCCCGGCTGTGTCACCATCAAGCTGGAACAGAACTACCGCTCAACCGGAGCAATTCTGGAGGCAGCCAATAGTGTTATCAAAAACAACATCGTGCGGACGGACAAAGCGCTCTGGACGTCCGGCGACAAAGGTCGTGTGATTGATCTGATTGTGGCGGACAGCGAAGAGCACGAAGCGGCACAAGTGGTTGAACAGATCATGTTGGAGCAGTACCGCGAAAAGCTGCGCTGGGCTGACCTGGCAATTCTGTACCGGTCCAACGCCCAAAGCCGGGCATTTGAAGAAAAACTGCGCCTGGAACGGATTCCCTACGTGGTGATCGGCGGCCAGCAATTCTACGAACGTAAGGAGGTCAAGGACGCCATCGCCTACCTGAAGGTGATTGACAACCCCAGCGACGAAGCATCCTTGCTGCGCATCATCAATTTTCCCCGACGGGGCATCGGCGACACGACGCTGATCAAGCTGAACCAGTGGTCAATGAATCATGATGTGCCGCTGTTTGAGGCACTGGGGCGGGCGGGAGAAATTGAAGAGATCTCGCCGTCATGCCGAAAAACAGTCGTGGCGTTTCATGCCATGATGAAAGAGGTCATGGCCGGCTTCACCAATTACAACATGGGGGCGCAGGTTAATACCCTTTTCAACCGTTTGCGCATTGAGGACGAGCTGTATCGAACCCTGAACGATGCCAAACAGACCCGCAAGCGGATTGAGAACATTGAGCAGGTGGTCAACTCGCTGGCAGCCTATGAAGAGCAGAACCCCAAAGGCACCCTGTCGGCGTTCCTGGAGCGGATCTCGCTCATGGATGAAGATAAGCCATCAGAAGATGGTAAAGAACATGGCACCAATGCCGTCACCCTGATGTCGCTGCACTCAAGCAAAGGGTTGGAGTTCAGCCATGTCTGGCTGGTCGGAATGGAAGAGAATCTGCTGCCGCACAAACGCTCGATCGAGGAGGACCCGACCGTGGCTGAAGAGCGTCGTCTCTGTTACGTCGGCATCACCCGGGCCCGGAAATATCTGACAATCTCACGCTGCATGACCCGCCGTAAGTTCGGTGCGGTTGAGGGGCAAAAACCAAGCCGTTTTCTGGCCGAGATTCCGGAGCATCTGTTGAACGGCAGCCTGGGTAACGCAGGAGATGAAACGGCAGAACCAGCTGATCTCGCAGCAGATTTTTTTGCGCGAATGTTGGGTGAGTAAGTTTCGTGAATTGATACGTGTACATAAAAGACCTAAATCAGTTCGAAAGAGCCATATAAAGTATAGTGTACTTAGTTGTTACCAGAAAATTTTCGGCATGTTTTTTCATCACAGCTATTCAATAAAAATCACACATGGTAACTCTTCGAAGGAGACCATATGAAATTTAAGATTTTTCGGTGGCATTCGCTCAAGACTCAGGTAACTTTATTTACGCTGGCCATTTTTCTGCTCAGCATCTGGTCGCTGTCATTCTACGCCAGCCGGATGCTGCGTAATAATATGGAACGCCTGACGGGCGAACAGCAGTTCTCGACGGCTACTTTTATTGCCACGGAGGTGAATGACGAGCTAAGCGACCGGCTGAAAGCACTGAAAGCAGTTGCCGAAACGATCAGCCCGACGGTATTGGGCAATACAGCGGCCTTACAGACGCTCATTCAACATCGCACAATTTTACCTGTTCTATTCAATGCAGGCACCTTTGTCACCGGGATTGATGGCACAGCAATTATTTCTCAACCAAAATATGAAGGCCGGGTCGGCGTCAACTACATGGACAGGGATTTCATCGCCGCAGCTCTCAAAGAAGGGAAAGCGACGATCGGTCGACCGGTTATCGGCAAGCAGACACATACTCCGGTTATAGTCATCGGGGTGCCGATATTCGATGTTCAGGGTAACGTGATTGGCGCATTGGCGGGAGTTACCGATCTGAGCAAGCCTAATTTTCTGGACAAGGTTACGGAAAATCGCTACGGAGAGACCGGCGGCTATGAGCTTATTGCACCAAAGTACCGCTTAATTGTCACCGCAACTGACAAGAGCCACATCATGCAACAGGTTTCTGCCCCTGGTGTCTCCTCGCTTAATGATCGCTTCATTCAGGGACATGAGGGTTCAGGTGTTTTGGTCATGTCCTCTGGCGTGGAGGCGTTGGCCTCTGCCAAACGCGTTCCGGCGGCAGGTTGGTTTGTTACGGTACTATTACCGACCGCAGAAGCCTTTGCCTCTATTCACGACGTGCAGCAACGCATCCTGTTAGCCACTATTTTTCTGACCATACTGACGGGCGGCCTGACCTGGGGGGTGTTAGGACGGCAACTCGCGCCGATGCTTGCCACCCTTTCGGAAACAAATCAGTACCTACCTCTGCCCATCATCAGTCGGGACGAAACCAGCGAACTGGTTGGCGCCTTCAATCGCCTGCTGGAAGCTTTGGGACAACAGGGGAAGGCGCTGCGCGAGAGCGAGGAACGTTTCCGTTCACTTATGGAGACCATTCCGAATGTTGCGGTCCAAGGGTATGCGCTTGATGGTACGGTGCTATTCTGGAACCGGGCTTCAGAGTTGCTCTATGGCTACAATATGGAAGATGTTAAGGGGGCAAATCTGCTGGATCTTATAATCCCGCCTGAAATGCACGAAGCAGTTAAAGGAGCTATGCAGCAGATGATCAAAACCGGCGAGCCAATTCCAGCGGGTGAATTGATTCTGAAGCGCAAAGATGGAAGTCGTATTCCGGTATTATCCAGTCATGCTCTGGTTCATCCTTTTAATCGACCGTCTGAACTGTTCTGCCTGGATATTGATTTAACTGATCGTAAGCAGGCTGAACATGAACTTCAAAAATCTAATCAGCTGCTGACTGAAGCAAAAATACTGGCCGAATCTGCCAACACCGCCAAGAGCCAGTTTCTGGCCAACATGAGTCACGAGATTCGTACCCCGATGAACGGCGTACTCGGAATGACCCAGCTTCTGGAAATGACCGGACTATCTACAGAACAGCGCGAGTATGTGGATGCACTCAAACTGTCCGGCAAAAACCTGATGTCCCTGATCAGCGATATTCTCGACCTGTCTAAAATTGAAGCGGGAAAGATAATAATCGAGGATGCCGACTTCAGCCTGAAACAGTGCATTACTGACGTTGTTATGATGCAGCAATTTGTTTCGCACGAGAAGGGGCTTAAGCTTGAGATTGAAATATCTGAAGATATCCCTCATCAGCTGGTGGGCGACCAATTGCGTGTCAAACAGATACTTCTCAACCTGATGGGCAACGCGGTCAAGTTTACTGCACAAGGGAGTATCACCGTCTCGGCACACCTTCTGGAACAGCATAACGACTCCAGGCTTGTCCGGATAGCGGTACGTGATACCGGTATCGGCATCTCGCCTGAAGCTGCAGATCAGATCTTTAAGCCCTTCACACAGGAAGATGGCAGCATTTGCAGAAAATACGGCGGAACCGGACTTGGTCTTACCATCAGTCGGCGTATGGCGGAACTTCTGGGTGGCACTATCAGCGTCGAAAGCACACCGGGCGGCGGTAGCTGTTTCACCGTGACACTTCCGTTGACCATCAGTACGACAACAAGCATCCTTCAGGCTCCACCCGCAACAGCGTCCACTGACGGGGATAGTCCGCCGCTGCGGATTTTGCTTGTTGACGACGACCAGGTGAACATCAAGTTTGGCGTGTCTCTGCTTAAGAGACTGGGACACAGCGTTACCACTGCGGAAAACGGCAAACAATGCCTGATCGCTCTGGAAAAAGGTCCGTTTGACATCGTACTTATGGATATCCAGATGCCGGTTATGAACGGCGAAGAAACTCTTCTCGAAATCAGAGGACGTGAACAGAATACAACGAGCCATCTGCCGGTAATAGCCCTGACAGCACACTCGATGCGTGGTGACAAGGATCGTCTTCTGGAAATTGGGTTTGATGGCTATGTATCGAAGCCGCTATTCATCAAAGATCTGGTGGAGGAGATGAAAAAAGTTTGGGAAGAGGATTTGAAACATCCTGCTGACTAAAATATCCATTACAGTGGGACAAAACAGGAGTAAAAGAGTCGCAATTCAACTTCTAAAAGCCCGGAGCTGACACGCGACTCTTTTATTTCCGCAGACAAATATCCAACTACGCGTTAAAATAAGTCACTTAAAACCTGTACCGATTGCAGCTCAACAAATACAAATTTCAAAACGAGGATACCTATGTACCCTGAATCGGATGATTTAAGCGAATACCTGGTTTCCGACACAGTTATTGACTGGCAGACTCCGGCTGTTCTGCAGAAAGCCCGGGAACTTACGCTGTCATTATCAGATGAAGTTGCCAAAGCCCGCTGTTTATTTGAATGGGTGAGAGACGCCATTCCCCACTCCAATGATGCCGGGCTCGAGGTTGTGACCTGCACCGCGAGTGAAGTACTTCATCATGGTAGCGGAATATGTTTTGCAAAAAGCCATCTCCTGGCCGCTTTGCTCCGGGCGGTCAATATACCGGCCGGTTTCTGCTATCAGGTGTTACGACTGGATCCGCCTGTCGATAATGAACCGGTTTTGCACGGATTTAATGCACTGTACCTCGTATCCCTCGACAGGTGGATTCGGGTCGATGCGCGGGGCAACACTAACGGAATTAACGCTCAATTTAATATACAGAAAGAGCAGCTTGCCTTTGACATGGACCCTTTGGCCGATGAATTCATCTACGAAACTATTTTTGCAGCACCGGTAAGCAGTGTGGTCAACAGACTGAAAATGTACACAACCAGAAGCGAATTGTGGCTGGATTTACCCCAGTCCCTGTAGTTTTTCAATTTCAGATCAAATGGAGTAGATGTGTATGGCCTCCTCAAACAATACTGCCGCCTACGTTGCCTCTTTGATGGCGATCGACACAACCACCCTCCCCTGCGACGGTGGTGAGCGCTTCAACCGCCTGATTTTTGCCCGTTCTCCCTACCTGCTGCAGCATGCTGAAAACCCCGTTGCATGGTATGAATGGGGCCCAGCTGCCTTTGACCGGGCACGTGACGAAAGCCTGCCGATCCTGCTTTCCATCGGTTATGCCACCTGCCACTGGTGCCACGTTATGGCCCATGAATCGTTTGAGGACGCCGAAGTTGCCGCTCTGCTCAATCGCCATTTTGTCTGTATCAAGGTTGACCGCGAGGAACGCCCCGATATTGATGATTTCTACATGGCCGTTTCGCAGACACTGACCGGCAGCGGCGGCTGGCCGCTGAATATTTTTATGACCCCGGACAAGCACCCGTTCATGGCAATTACCTATCTTCCCCCGCGGGGTCGTGGCGGTATGAGCGGCCTGATGGAGCTTCTGGCCAACATCGCCACGCTCTGGCGGCAGCGGCCGGACATGATCGAAAGTAACTGCCAGAAGATTATGGCGGCGCTGGAGGGAGCTCAAAACCGACAGGACCACGAAAGTACCCTGAACATCACAGCCATTTCCGGAAAAGCACTGCAGTCACTGAAGAGCATCTATGACCCGAAAAACGGCGGTTTTGGAGGCGCCCCTAAGTTTCCGATGCCGATCTATCTGAGTTGGCTGATCGATCAGGGTGTGGAAGCCCTTCACATGGCGCTCCATACCCTGCGTAACATGAGGTCTGGCGGCATCTGGGACCACCTGGGCGGCGGGCTGCACCGCTATTCAGTTGATAAAATCTGGCTGGCGCCGCACTTCGAAAAAATGCTTTACGATCAGGCCATGCTGGCAAAAGTTACGACTGAAGCGTTTCGCGCCACCGGCGATCCGTTGTACCGCAGCATATCGGAAGAGATATTATTGTTTGTGAAGCGGGAACTGCTCTCCACTGAAGGTGCCTTCTGCTCGGCTCTTGATGCTGATTCGGAAGGGGTTGAGGGGAAATTTTATCTGTGGGACAAAAGCGAAATTGACGCCTGCCTTGGCCCGGATGCAGAACTGTTCTGCCGCTACCATGCGGTGACGGATGGGGGCAATTTCGAAGGGCAAACCATCCTGACCGCCCCGATCACTCTCGATGAGTTTTGCCAACGACATCAGTTGAATGGTGATGAAACCAGCGAACGCCTGGAACAGTGTCGAACGAAGCTTCTGGAGCGGCGTGAACGGCGCATCCGCCCGCTCCGGGATGATAAGATCATCACCTCCTGGAATGGTTTGATGATTTCAGCATGTGCAGCAGCAGGGATTGCCTTTAATACGCCGGAATACATCACCAGCGCCGCCCGAGCCGCCGCATGTATTTTTCAGAACCTTCGCCGACCGGACGGCAGGCTGCTGCGCAGCTACCTGAACGGGGCATCTGATGTGCCCGCATTTCTGGAAGATTATGCTTTTTTTACCGGTGGGTTACTTGATTTGTATGAAGCGACACTTGAAGATGTCTGGCTGACTGAAGCACGGATACTTGCACACGATATGCTGCGCCTTTTCCGTGATCCTGACTCCGGAGAATTCACCCTGACCGGTTACGACGCCGAACAGATGCCGGCCCGCGTATCGTCCGACCACGATGGCGTGACACCATCGGCTCTTGCCCGCACCGCCCACGTTCTCTACCGACTGGCCTGGATCGATGACCAACCGGAACTGCTGGAATCGGCTCGCACAGCACTGAAAGGGCTCCTCAGCGATATTCAGCTTAACCCGCTCGGTCATCTTGGTGCTCTTCAGGTATGCACATTACTGGATTCTGAACCGACAATTGCTACATTCTCGGGAAATCCGGGCACGCCTGAAGCATTTGCTCTCAATGCAGCCCTGCACAGTCATTCCATCAAGGGCATGATCATCCGAAGCGAGAATCACCCCGGATCACTATCACTCTCGCTCTGCATACCTGGTACCTGTTTCCCTGCAGTCGCCACCGCAGATGAACTGACCACGCTACTGCGCCGGGATTAAAATTGTGGTTTGCCAGTGGCTTGTCCGCTATGGTATACAATCAACTGTTATTTTACCTTGCACCAATCAGGAGTTCACCAACTTATGTTGACCGGAAAACAAAAACGCCATCTGCGCGCCCTTGGGCACAAACTGAAACCACTCATTCAGATTGGAAAAAAAGATATTGAAGATGCTTTGATTGCTGAAGCAAATGTATCCCTTGACCATCACGAGTTGATCAAGGTAAAGCTTCTTGAAAGCTGTACACTGGATAAACATGAAGCATCTGAGGCTCTTGCGAGCGCCTGCCAGGCTGATGTTGCCCAGATTTTGGGAAAAACGTTCCTCCTCTACCGAACCGCAAATCCACCGGTAATCATTCTTCCAAAAACTGACTCGCCTCAAAAATCAACCTCAGCATGAACATAAAGGCAGTTCTTTTCGATCTTGACGGCACTCTGGTTGACTCTCTGGATGATCTGGCCGATGCCGCCAATCATGTCCGGCAGGCCTTTTCCCTGCCGCTTCTGACCGTTGAAGACGTCCGTATGAAAGTCGGTAAAGGCTCACTAAATCTGATTCAACAGACGCTTCCCGGATTCCCTGACACCGATATCGACCGAGCACTGGCCATGTTTCTGGATTTTAACCGCCAGCACATAGCGGAGAAAAGCCGTCTGTATCCGGGCATGCTGGATACGCTCCAGGAACTTGCCGCACGTGGCACCAGGATGGCCGTCATTACCAATAAAAATGAAGATTTGTGTGCCCTGCTGCTGCGCGATCTGGGGATACACGGCCTGTTCGAATCCATGTGCGGCGGAGACACCTATCCGGAACGGAAACCCTCCCCGCTCCCGTTACTGAACACGGCTGAGAAACTGGGTGCTGCACCGCAGGACTGTATAATGATCGGCGACAGCATCAACGATATTGAAGCAGGCAGACTGGCAGGGATGACAACCATCGCCTGCACCTGGGGATATGGCAGTGCGGCGGAATTGGGCGGAGCCAACCTGACAACTCATTCTCCCCGGGAACTGTGTGTCGCAATTACTGACCTCTGCGGCGGTCATTCATGAATGGCTGGACCGGCACCATACTCCGTATTGACCTGTCAACGGGAACCTCGTGCCGCGAAAATATTCCCCGCACCCTTCTGGAAGAGTACCTCGGCGGTCGCGGTTTAGGCGTCCGCCTGATGCGCGACTTTTTCCACCTTGACCCGTTTGATCCCGCCATGCCGCTGATCTTTGCCGTCGGACCGTTGTGCGGCACCCCGGCTCCAACTTCCGCCCGCCTTTCCGTTGTATCCCGTTCGCCGCTAACCGGCACCATCTATGACTGTTCAGCCGGCGGACGTTTTGCCTGGCGCCTGAAATCAGCCGGCGTGGATGTACTGTTCATCACGGGAAAAAGCCCTACCCCGGTCATGGTAACCATAACGTCTGACGCGGTTGCAGTTCTGCCGGCTGATCCGCTTTGGGGGTGTGACATCCCGACAACCATTGCAGCGCTCAAAGATCGAGGCAGCGTTGCCGCCATTGGTCCTGCCGGCGAAAACGGCGTCCTGTTCGCGAACATCATGATGGGTGAAGGAAACTCGGTCGGTCGCGGCGGTATGGGCGCTGTCATGGGGAGTAAAAACCTTAAAGCGGTAACAGTTAACGGAGACGGAAAAACCGCTATCGCTGATCCGGCACTGTTTGAAAACGCACGTCAGGATATCATGCGGCTTTTCAAGGCATCTCCGGTTATCTTCGGCCCACTGGGCATCTCTGAATTCGGCACTCCGGTTCTGGTCGATCTGATGGCTCAGCGCCGCATGGCTCCGACGGAAAATTTCCGCAAAACATATTTCGAACATTCCGCCAACTATTCCGGCCCAACCCTCAAAGAGGCCTGCGGCGCAAAAAAAGATGGCTGTTACGGCTGTCCGATTCAATGTAAAAAATCATCTGAAGCCGGCACGCCTCTTCCTGAATACGAAACGGTTTCCCATTTCGGTGCACTTAACAATGTAAGTTCACTGCATGCAATCATACGGGCCAATGACCTCTGCAACCAACTGGGCATGGATACCATTACAGCTGCTGCCACTCTGTCTGCCTGGGGTGAAATCAAAGGGTCTTTTCCAACGGCTGAAGAAATTCCGGGGTTGCTGAATGACATTGCCCGGCGTCAGGGAGAGGGTGAACTGCTCTCGCTCGGTTCCCGGCGCCTTTCGGAAAAGCTGGCGCACCCCGGGCTTTCCATGAGCGTTAAATCGCTTGAACTGCCGGCGTATGACCCGCGTGGAGCATACGGTATGGCACTGGCGTACTGCACAAGCAACCGGGGCGGCTGCCACCTGCGCGCCTATCCGATTTCGCACGAAATCCTGCGTAAACCGGTGCCGACCGATCGTTTCTCATTCTCCGGCAAGGCCCGCATCATCAGCATTGCCGAAGATACCAATGCTGCCGTGGATTCAATCGTTGCCTGCAAATTTGC
>JAYTVV010000300.1:0-7291 GCA_043743795.1 Geobacteraceae bacterium | reverse complement strand
CCGTAATAACTACATAAGACAATATTGGCACGGCTAATGCTTTAGTAAAAACCAGAGACGATTTCAGATGTATCAGGATTACAATCCATAACACACCCGGGCAAAGGCGCCTCCATTGACAACAATGGGGCGCCTTTTTTGTTGCCCCGAACACAACCCCACATGCTCACGGATTGGTGAGCGAAAGGAGCTTCACATGAGACAGATAGCAATTTACGGCAAAGGCGGCATCGGCAAATCAACTACAACACAGAACACGGTAGCGGGTCTCGCTTCCCTCGGCAAAAAGGTCATGATCGTCGGCTGTGACCCTAAAGCGGATTCAACCCGTCTGATTCTGCACGCCAAGGCACAGAATACGGTTATGGATCTGGTACGCGAACTCGGAACCGTTGAGGATCTGGAAATACAGGACGTTATGAAGATCGGTTACGGCGGCATCAAATGTGTTGAATCCGGCGGACCTGAGCCGGGTGTTGGTTGTGCCGGCCGTGGTGTTATCACCGCCATCAACTTTCTTGAAGAAAACGGCGCCTACACCCCCGACCTCGACTTTGTTTTCTATGACGTTCTCGGCGACGTTGTCTGCGGCGGTTTCGCCATGCCGATCCGTGAAGGTAAAGCTGAAGAAATCTACATCGTAACCTCCGGTGAGATGATGGCCATGTACGCTGCCAACAATATCTCCAAAGGTATTCTCAAATATGCCTCTTCCGGTAAAGTTCGTCTGGCCGGTCTGATCTGCAATGCCAGAAAAACTGACATGGAATTCGAACTGATTTCAGAATTAGCCCGTCGTCTCGGTACCCAGATGATTCATTTCGTACCCCGTGACAATCAGGTCCAGAGAGCTGAGCTGCGCAGAATGACCGTCATCGAATACTCTCCGGAACATCCACAGGCACAGGAATACCTGACCCTGGCAAAGAAAATTAACGACAACAAGATGCTGGTCATTCCTACACCCTTGGAAATGGAAGAACTGGAAGAACTGCTGATGAAATTCGGCATCATGGAAGAAGAAGACGAAGCAATTGTAGGTGTCGCAGAGGCCGCAGCAGCATAATGTCCACGGCAGGATAAGGAAGAGGCGGATTTGCCTCTCACCACTAGAGGAGACATATTATGTCAGACAAGATACGAACCATAGAAGGAATTACCAAAGAATCCACCCAGGCCATGATTGATGATGCCCTGTCGGTGTATCCGGAAAAAGCCAAAAAGAAACGCACACCGCATCTGGCACCGAATGATGCTGCTTCCGGCTGTGCAACCGTCAAGTCCAACAAGAAAACTGTTCCCGGCGTCATGAGTGCCCGTGGTTGCGCCTATGCAGGAGCAAAGGGTGTTGTCTGGGGCCCGATCCGTGACATGGTGCATGTTTCCCACGGTCCGGTCGGCTGCGGCTGGTACTCCTGGGGAACACGCCGCAACCTGATGAGCGGCATCAACGGTGTTACCCAGTTCGGCATGCAGTTCACCTCCGATTTTCAGGAAAAAGATATCGTCTACGGCGGTGACAAGAAGCTGGATACGCTGCTCCATGAAGCTCACGATCTGTTCCCGCTCGCCAAAGGTATCTCGGTCCTGTCCGAATGTCCGGTAGGCTTGATCGGTGACGATATCAACTCCGTTACCAAACGGGTTTCCAAAGAGATGGACATCCCGATCATCCCCTGCAACTGCGAAGGCTTCCGCGGGGTATCCCAGTCTCTTGGCCACCACATTTCCAATGACTCGATCCGTGACTACATCATCGAGACCCGTGAATTTGCCGAGCCAAGCAGCCCCTACGATATCGCCCTGATCGGCGACTACAACATCGGTGGTGACGTCTGGTCCGCCAAGGCGCTGCTGGAAGAAATCGGCCTCAACGTCAAGTCAGTCTGGACCGGCGATGGCGAGCTCGAAAAAATTGCCGCTACCCATACGGTTAAACTGAACCTGATCCACTGCTACCGTTCCATGAACTATATGTGCAAAGTTATGGAAGAGAAATACGGCATCCCGTGGCTCGAGTTCAACTTCTTCGGCCCAACCAAGATCAAAGAGAGCCTCCGCGCCATTGCCGAGCGCTTTGACGATGTCATCAAAGAAAAAGTCGAGCTGGCCATTGCCAAGTACGAGCCGATCATGCAGGCCATTATCGACGAATACAAACCGCGCCTGGACAAAAAGAAAGTCATGCTGCTGGTTGGTGGTCTCCGTCCCCGTCACACCATCGGCGCCTATGAAGACCTGGGTATGGATTGCGTCGGTTCCGGGTATGAATTTGCCCACGGCGATGACTACGACCGTACTGCACCGGAAATGCCCGACGCTACCGTGGTGTATGATGATCCGTCCGAGTATGAATTCGAGAAGTTTGCCCACGCACTGAAACCTGACCTCATCGGTTCCGGGATCAAGGAAAAATACGTCTTCCAGAAAATGGGTATCCCGTTCCGTCAGATGCACAGCTGGGATTATTCCGGCCCTTACCACGGTTACCAGGGTTTTGAAATCTTTGCCCGCGATGTTGATATGGCGGTCAACAGCCCGACCTGGAAACTGGTAAAGGCACCGTTCTAACCCCCTCAATCCCCCCCTTTTGTAAAGGGGGGGGACCTCAAACGAAATAAAATTTTGGCTGTGCGACGGATTTGTCGCCGACCTAAAAGGAGTACATCATGGCAAACTTACTAGGACTTGAAGTCAAGAAGGTTACTGAAACCCCACCGGAAGAGGTAGAGCGGGTCAAAAACTGGATCAACAGTGAAGATTATAAAGAGAAAAACTTTGCCCGCCAGGCGCTGGTTATCAACCCTGCTCACGCCTGTCAGCCGCTCGGCGCCCAGCTCTGTGCCCATGGCTTTGAAGGAACACTCCCGTTCGTACATGGCTCACAGGGATGCGCTTCCTACTACCGTTCAACCCTTAACCGCCATTTCCGTGAGCCGGCTCCTGCCGTATCCGATGCCATGACGGAAGACGGCGCGGTGTTCGGCGGCCAGAATAACCTGCATGAAGGGCTTGAAAATGCCCATGCGCTCTACAAGCCGAAGATGATCGCCGTCTTCACATCGTGCATGCCGGAAGTTATCGGCGATGACCTGACCGCGTTCATCAAGAACGCCAAGCAGAAAGCCTTCATTCCCAAAGATCTGCCGGTGCCCTATGCCAACACCCCCAGCTTCAACGGCACGCACATTCATGGGTACGATTCAATGCTGTATTCCATCCTGCACACCCTGACCGAAGACAAACAGGTCGAAGGGCGCTGTACCGGCAAGCTGAACCTGATTGCCGGCTGCGACTTCAACACCGGTGACTATCGTGAGTACAAGCGTATTTTGAAAGAATTCGGTATTCCCTACACGTTTTTGGCTGATATTGGCGACACCTTTGAATCCCCTTGCGACGGTACGTATAATATCTATGCCGGTGGCACCAAGCTTGAAGACGCTGCTGACTCGATCAACGGCAAGGCAACTATCGCGATTGGTCCGTATGCAACACCGAAGACCTTCGGTTGGATCAAGGACACCTACTCCGGCAAGCACGTCACCATGCCGATGCCGATGGGTATTGAAAAGACCGATGCTTTTATCATGAAGGTCGCCGAACTGTTCGGCAAGGAAGTACCGGCCTCACTGAAAAATGAGCGTGGCCGCGCAGTTGATGCCATGACCGATTCACAGCAGTACATGCACGGCAAGAAGTTCGCTGTCTACGGAGACCCGGATTACCTGATGGGCTATGTATCATTCCTGCTCGAAATGGGCGCTATTCCGTATCACATCCTCTGCAGCCGCGGCAGCAAAAAGGCCGAAAAAGAGTTGCAGTCACTGCTGGACGGCTCCATGTACGGCAAAGGGTGCAAAATCTACATGAACAAGGACCTCTGGCATCTGCGCAGCCTGGTGGTAACTGATCCGGTTGATGCCATCATCGGTGATACCCACGGCAAGTTTGCTGCCCGTGACGCCGGTGTGCCGCTGTTCCGCTTTGGTTTCCCAATCTTTGACCGGGTTAACAAGCACCGCTACCCGCTCATCGGTTATCAGGGGGTTGTCAACATGGTAACGGAAATCTGCAACAAGTTTATCGATATCAAGGATGAGACATGTGAGGATCGCTTCTTTGAAATGATGCGCTAATTATAGACAACATACCGGTAGTGCAACGGCGGGGTGCTTCTTGAGAAGCCCCCGCCGTTGTTTTATCTGCCGTATTGTATAAAAAATAAGCACACACCAGTGGCCACCCACCTGTCTATGTATTGTAGCTGAATCAAAACAGTATGTTATACGATATTTTATTTTGGCATGTCCCATGCTTTGTACCTACTGGTAATACCGTGTTGAACAGCACCGGTTCTGTATCCACATTTTTGACCAACGGGAGAGACACATGGCAAAACCCGATTATTATGACGTAACAGATTGTGAAACCAACGATAAGGGTGCCCCAAAATTCTGCAAGAAATCCGAACCGGGTGAGGGAACGGAACGCTCATGCGCCTATGATGGTGCACGAGTGGTGTTAATGCCGATTACCGATGCCATTCACCTTGTTCATGGACCGATCGGCTGTGCCGGCAACTCCTGGGACAACCGCGGTGCCCGCTCCAGCGATGCCCAGTTATACCGGCGCGGCTTTACTACCGAAATGCTGGAGAATGACGTTATCTTCGGCGGCGAGAAGAAACTCTACAAAGCGATTCTCGACCTCGCAGAGCGCTACAAGGATCAGGCCAGGGCCATCTTTGTTTATGCTACCTGCGTAACGGCCATGACCGGCGATGATGTTGAAGCTGTCTGCACTGCTGCGTCAGAAAAAGTCGCTATTCCTATTATACCGGTGAACACTCCCGGCTTCATTGGTGATAAAAACATCGGCAACCGTTTGGCCGGAGAAATCCTCTTCAAGTATGTCATCGGCACAACCGAGCCGCCGTTTCTGGGCGAGTATCCGATCAACCTGATCGGTGAATATAATATCGCCGGTGATCTGTGGGGCATGCTGCCGCTGTTTGACCGCCTGGGGATTCAGGTTTTGTCCTGCTTCAGCGGCGATGCCAAATTCGAGGAACTGCGTTATGCCCACCGGGCCAAGCTCAATATCATCATCTGCTCCAAATCTCTGACCAACCTCGCCAAAAAAATGCAGAAGACCTACGGCATGCCGTACCTGGAAGAATCGTTCTACGGTATGACCGACACGGCAAAAGCGCTCCGGGATATTGCCCGTGAGCTGGACAACATCGTCAACGGTCTGGAAAAGCGGACCATGCAGGATCGGGTTGAGCGACTGATCGAGGAAGAAGAGAATAAATGCCGCGCTGCCATCGCGCCCTATCGTGCTCGATTGGAGGGCAAAACCTCCGTGCTTTTCACCGGCGGCGTCAAGACGTGGTCAATGGTCAACTCGCTGCGGGAACTGGGTGTGGAAGTTCTGGCGGCCGGCACGCAGAATTCAACCCTGGAGGATTTTTACCGCATGAAGGGGTTGATGCATAAGGACGCCCAGATCATTGAAGATACCTCGACAGCCGGGCTGCTGGCGGTAATGCACGCCAAGATGCCCGACCTGATTGTTGCCGGCGGCAAAACCAAATTTCTGGCGCTTAAAACCAAAACTCCTTTCATGGATATTAATCATGGCCGTTCCCACCCCTACGCCGGCTATGAGGGGATGGTAACCTTTTCAAAACAGCTGGACATGACTGTTAACAACCCTATCTGGCCAACCCTGAACGCCCCGGCGCCATGGGCAAAGAGCGCTGAACAGCTGGCGGCTGACGTAGCATCAAGCGCGGGACATGGTGAAACATTCCTGGCTGAGGATCTTTCAGCCTCCCGGGTCAAGGTGTCGTCGAAATGCGCAACGGTCAACCCCCAGAAAAACTCGCCTGCACTGGGTGCCACCATGGCGTATCTGGGAATCAATAACATGCTGGGTCTGCTCCATGGCGCCCAGGGGTGCTCAACCTTTATCCGGCTGCAGTTGTCGCGGCACTACAAGGAATCAATCGCCCTCAATGCTACCGCCATGAGCGAAGACAGCGCAATTTTCGGCGGCTGGGAAAATCTGAAAAAAGGGATCGGGCGGGTGATCGAGAAGTTTCATCCCCAGGTCGTGGGAGTGATGACCACCGGATTGACCGAAACAATGGGCGACGACGTCAGCAGTGCCATAAAACAGTTCAGGGAAGAACATCCGGAACATGGTGGCGTTCCGATTATATGGGCATCTACACCGGATTACTGCGGTTCCATGCAGGAAGGGTATGCTGCTGCGGTGGAGGCAATAGTCTCCAGCCTTCCGGAAGGTGGCGACAGTATCATGGATCAGGTTAATTTTATCCCCGGCGCACATCTCACCCCGGCGGATGTGGAAGAACTAAAAGAACTGATCGAGTCATTCGGGTTGACGGTGCTGACGATACCGGACATTTCCAACGCAATGGATGGTCATATCGACGAGGTCGTTTCGCCGCTGTCAACCGGGGGCATTTCTGTTGAAGATATCAGAAGGGCGGGGCGTAGCTGTGCGACAGTATATGTCGGAGATTCCCTTGCCAAGGCAGCGCTCAGGTTGAAACAGGCATTCGGTATCCCGGCCTACGGGTTCACTTCATTGACCGGTCTGTCCGAGACCGACCGTTTCATGGAGGTGCTGGCCGTTATCAGCGGCCGTCCGATCCCGGAGAAGCACCGCCGCTGGCGCAGTCGTTTGATGGACGCCATGGTGGACAGCCATTATCAGTTCGGCAATAAAAAGGTCGCGTTGGCGCTGGAGTCTGATAATCTCAAAACCTTGACCGGCTTTCTGGCCGGGATGGGATGCGATATTCAGGCGGCGCTTTCTGCTACTCGTACACGGGGATTGGACAAATTACCAAGTGACTCCGTCTGCGTCGGAGATCTTGAAGATCTGGAAACTGCGGCCATCGGTGCTGACTTGATTGTGGCTAATTCAAATGGTCGTCAGGCAGCGAATAAACTGAAAATCGGCGCCCATCTGCGGGCGGGTCTGCCGGTGTTTGATCGTCTGGGCGCTCACCAGAAGGTGTGGGTGGGGTATCGCGGTACGCTGAATCTGGTTTTTGAGACCGCTAACCTGTTTCAGGCGAATGCCAAAGAAGCGCAGAAGCTGGCGCATAACTGACATAAAAAGGGATCGGCCTTTTCAAAGCCGATCCTTTTTATGTGTGCGCCCGGCAGGGCGCGTGGGGCGTAAGCCCCATCGAATCAGCCGTGGTAGCTGATTTGTGACTTGGAGGTGCAAGTCCTCTACGGACCCTGAT
>JAYTVV010000299.1:0-7289 GCA_043743795.1 Geobacteraceae bacterium | reverse complement strand
ATACCAATTCCATATCAAGGCCCTCTCTTCGTTGGCTCGTCTTAGTGAGTTAGAATGTGAAACATTCGTGAACGAACTATTCTGACTTGTCAGGGCAGGCCGCTCAACGTACATTATGGTACGCCTCGCCGCCTCAATCCTCGCCGCCTTGATATCATCCTTGATCTGGAATTGGAATTACAGATTTGCGATCAGTTGCTCGAATTCACTGTGTGCCGGATAGATGGTAAAACCTTCCGACTGGGCGGCCAGCCGCAAATTCTTGTCATACGTAACAAAACCGGAACCTTCCGGCTCTCCCTGTGCCCAGATGATCGCCGCGGCTAACTGAAATGCGTCAGCCGCACGCAGGTTTTGCCGGAGCAGTAATTGCTTGGCAAGCGTTCGCAGCCGTTCACTTGGTTCAACCTCATTCCAGGCGCCGGCCAATCTTCCGAGGCGTGCCCGACACATTGATTCTTCTTCCGGGGTCTGCCGGCCGGCCCGACGCAGCCGTGCGAACGTAGAGCAACATTCAACCTGGGAACCCCACCACGTCACAATAATATCGTCTTCCAACGCGATGGTTTTGGTCTGTTCGGCAAAAATGTCGAGGGTTGTGCAGAGTGGAACTATGGCGCAGCTATCCCAGTACCTCACAATCCCTCCTCACGTTCCGCCAGCAGGGCTTTGACGGCTTCACCGCCGATGCCACCGGGGGCGGGCATGTCCCAAAAATCAGCAGGAATGTGCCCCGATCCTCTTCTGATCAGACCTTCCTGCTCAAGCTGACATAAGCGCTGATCATCGCTAGTATCGATACTCAGCGGTGGTGAAATTCTTGCGACAACGCGTCCTCGTTCAGTTATCAGCAGATCATTACCGGTTCGCGCAACGATTTTAACGTATTCACTGAAAGACGTCTTGGTATTGGTTATCGATGCGGTTCTCATGTTATGTCTCCTGTGGTCGTTATTGTAGAACCAGAATAGTCTGATGAACGCTATTTGTCCAGATTATTGATCAGCTGAATCTTCCTCAAGCCTGCCGGGTTTCTGATACCTCGCAGGTTTAATCAGTTAAAGACAGTATAAGGTCATCCGTCGGCACGAAAATTTTACGCAACATTTATGTGACTGACGCGAGGATGTAACATTGCTGGGTTATAGTGCCTGCTTGAAATAACTGTGCCGATTGAAATAACGGCAAAACAGGAAACGTACGCAGGGTACAGGGTACAGAAATACAGGGTTGAAGAAAATAGCGTCCGGAGGAAATTCATGATGGTGTGCAGTCGTATGAAGAAATTTGCGGGTTTTGCTGGGTTGGTGGTGCTGTTTACCATGATCGTTGGTGCAGGTCGCGCCGATGCCTGGTGGGATGCCAAGTGGCAGTATCGCAAGAAGGTTGCCTTTGATGCCTCAGAAAAAGGGGGCAGCGTCAAGGAAAGCATCGCGGATGCTCCGGTGCTGGTGCGGCTGCACAGCGGCAATTTTGTTTTCGGTAATGCCAAGAAAGACGGCTCGGATATACGTTTCATGAGTGCCGATGACAAAACGCCGCTTAAGTTTCATATCGAAAAATATGATCCCAAGCTGGAGATGGCGCTGGTGTGGGTGAAAGTGCCCAAGATCACCGGGGCCGGTAATTCGGACTCGATCTGGCTCTATTACGGCAACGACAGTGTCCCGGCCGGGCAGGAAGCGGGCGGTACCTATGATACGGCACAGGTTCTGAACTTTCACCTGAACGAGGCTGACGGGTCACCCAAGGACAGCACATCCTACAGCAACCACGGTGCGACCTTTAGCGGAAAACTGGGAACGCAGTCGGTGATCGGCAGCGGTGCTACCTTCAATGGTGGCGCTGACAAGATTGTGGTGACACGGTCGCCGTCGATCAACTTTGCCAAGGGTTTTTCCTATTCCGCCTGGGTCAGGTTTGATCAGCCACAGAAGGATGCCAAACTATTCTCCTGGCAGGAAGGCGCCCAGTCTCTGGTGGTCGGTATCGATGGTGACAAGCCGTATGCAAAGGCTGCTGCCGCCGGAAAACCTGCGGTGGTTGCCACAGCTGTTGCCGCCGTGCCGCTCAAGTCCTGGCACCATGTGGCGGTATCCGCCGAGCCGGGCAAACGCCTGTCGCTCTTCCTTGACGGCAAGGAAGCGGCAGGGGCAAATCTTTCCGCCGAATTACCGTCTCCCGCAGCAGATCTGGTTCTGGGCGAATCCTACGTCGGAGACCTGGACGAGATCCAGGTGGCCAATCTGGCCCGTCCGGCGGCGTGGTTTGCGGCGGCTTGCGCCGGGCAGGGACCGGACGGCAAGCTGACCTCATACATGCAGGAAGAGAGCGGAGCGGGTGGAGGAGAAAACCTTACCATCCGGCTGATCAAGGTCACGGCCAAGAGCATTACCTTCGACGGCTGGATGATCATCGCCCTCTGTACGAGCATGCTCTTCATGGCTGCGGCTGTCTTCGTCAATAAATTTACCCGGCTGCAGAAGATAAAACGCGGCAATGCGGCCTTTCTGGAAAGTTTCAACCACCTGCACGACCCGCTGGAGCTGGATCAGAATGACGAAAGCTTTCATAACTCAAGCCTGTTCCGCATCTACCAGGCCGGTTACGACCGGATCATGAACTGGGTTGAAAAACGCGAAGAGACTACGACAGACATTACTCTGTCCACCTCGGCCATGAACATCTTCCGTGCAGCACTGGACCGTGCCAATTCTGAAGAGCTGAAAAAGATGAATGCCTGGATGATCGTCCTGACCCTGGGGATTTCTGGCGGACCGTTCTGGGGGCTGTTGGGAACCGTCTGGGGGGTTATGAATACCTTTGCCAGCCTTGCCGAAGCCGGTGAAGCCAATCTTTCCGCCATCGCGCCAGGTGTTGCATCGGCTCTGGCCTGTACACTCTTCGGTCTACTGGTCGCCATCCCGGCCCTCTTTGCCTACAGCTTCCTGATCATGCATATGAAAAATCTGAACGTGGAGACCCGCCATTTCATGGAAGAGTTTGCCCTGAGGGTTGAAGGTTTTCACGGTAAGGAGGAGGCATGAAAGCGCCTGCGGATGACTTTGATGAGGTAACCGAGATAAACGTCGTGCCGATGCTGGACCTGGCCTGGAACCTGCTGGTGGTGTTCATGATCGTGGTAACCGCTTCGGTACAGGGGATCAGCGTTAACCTGCCCAAGGCGAGTGCTGCGGCCAGCAAGATCAAGCCGACCACCAAGGCGATTACCATTACCGCCGAAGGGACCCTGTTCCTGGACAGTTTTCCGGTCTCCATGTCTGAGCTGGAGAGCCGTCTGCGCCAGTTTAAAGCTGCCGATCCCAATCTACCGGTGTTGGTGCGGGGTGATGAAAAGATTTCCTACAAGAATGTCGTCGAAGTCCTGGATCTGCTCCAGAAACTGGAGATTACCCAACTGGGACTGGTGACGCAGAAGTTGGTCAAATGAGCAGCCTGAAAAATCTCAAACGCTACCGGGCGACTGAGCCTGAAGCCTGGGAACAGCGAGTGGGCGGAAAGATGTCGGCTGCTTCCGGAAAGCGCACAAACGCACCCGGGAACCAACAGTCAAAACCGAAACAGAAGTCCAAAATGCCGTACCAGAACTGGTTGGTGCCGGGGATCATCGGTCTGGTCTTTCTGACTTTGATCGGTTTTGTGGTCAAGATTTTTCTCAGCGATTCCAGCGCTCCCAAGAAGGCGCTCTACCAGGTGACCCTGATCAAGCCGCCACCTCCCGAGGACAAGGTCAAGCCACCCGAGCCGGAACAGCAGAAGGAAATGCCCAAGGAATCCATCCAGACGCCGGTCGATATTCCCCAGCCGCAGGCCCAGGATCAGGCTCCTGACAATGCTCCGCCTGCGGGCGCTGATCTGGGCGTGGCCGGGGAGGGTGGTTCCGGGTCGGACGGTTTCGGACTGGTGGGGAAAGGTAAGGGGTACAAAGGCCGCGATATCACCATCGGTGGAACGGGCGGAGGAGGCGGCATGAGCCGTCTGGCGCTTTTAACCAAGTACGGCTGGTATACGGATAAGGTCCAGGAAGAGATCAAACGGCAGTACAAAAAACGGATGGAGAAGGATGGCGGTGTACCGAAGGGGAAGTACGAGATTACCTTGAAGATCCTGCTGGATCCCCAGGGCGTCATCAAAAAATACCGCATCGTCACTGCCTCCGGCAACGACAGGCTGGATGATGCTCTGAAAGCCTCGCTCCCGGGTATGAAAATCAGCCAGGTGCCGCCGGATGGCATGCCGTCCCTGATTACCCTTAGAATCATTTCCCAGGGATAATGTTTCAATGGCAGGGCGTAATGGTTTGCGCCCAATCTGGATATGTCACTACTACAGGGCGCATGCAATACGCCCCTACAATATTCTTATGGAGATTATATTTTATGAAGTATCAGACAAAAATCGCATGTTCAGTATTGGCCATATCAATGCTGTGTGCATCAACGAATGTCTTTGCCGCAGCAACGCTGGATAGTGGGGAGGCGTTGCTCGAACTGCTGAGTGCCAAAGGGGTTATTACCCGTGAAGAGGCAATAAAATTACGTGAAAAAAGTACTACTCCGGCAGGTGGCAGCCTGGATGCCGTAATTGAGCTGCTCCAGCTTAAGGGCACGATCAGCAGGGAAGAAGCGGAGATGGTCAGGAAAAAAAGTGTTGATACAGTAAAAAATGAACAGTCTGAAAAGGTTGAGGAAACGCCAAAGGGTACCGGTAAAGAGGCTGTGGCGGAACTGAATGTCATCCTGCCTGAGAAAGAGATCAGGCCTGTGATCGATGTCCTCCGGGAGCAGGGAGTACTGGGCAGTGAGGAATCAGAACAGATCAAGGAGCGTTACGGGAAAAAATGGTCAACCGTCGAGGGGGACGATTTTATCGCCATGGAAGACCAGGAGATCGAATACAGCCGCACCACCCTGCCCAAGGAAGGGATACTGGCCAATATTTCCAAATTGCAGCATCAAGGGCTGATCGATGCGGAAGAGTCCGAAAGGATCCGTTCTCGCTTCCTGCAGAAGCTTGCATTGGAGCGGGTGACCGATTCCATCGGTGAGAATGTCCAGCGGGATATGAGGACGGAGATAGCAAGCAAGATTCTGCCTATACCGGAGTGGACCCAGCGCATTAAGCTGAAAGGTGATCTGCGGCTGCGCTATCGGGCCGACTTGTTTGACAAAAATAATTCAACCCAGATCCCCAAGCCTGACCTGTTTCAATCATTTCCTACTTCGACTTCGTCCTTCATGAATACAACGGTTGATCGTTATTACACCCAGGTTCGCGCACGCCTCGGCCTGACCGCAAAGGTTAATGATCAGATGGAGGCCGGGATCGGCCTGGCGACCGGGAATACGTCCAATCCGGTTTCCACCAATACCACCCTGGGAGACTCACTCAACAAGAAGAACTTCCTGTTGGACCAGGCCTACCTGAGATGGACGCCTTACCCAGAATTTACCGTCATGGGCGGCCGTTTTGAAAACCCGTGGTTCGGAACCGACCTGGTCTGGGATCCTGATGTGAACTTCGATGGTCTGGCCATGAGCTGGAAGCCTGATTTCGGCGACGGTCTGAGTATGTTTGTGACAGTTGGTGCTTTTCCGCTTGAAGAGGTGGAGTTGAGCAGTCGTGATAAATGGCTGTACGGAGGACAGGTCGGCCTGAATTATAAATATCGGGATAGCTGGTCTGCCACCCTGGCCGCTGCGTACTATCATTTTGACCATATCACTGGAAGAGGTACAACCACTGCCGATTTTCAGGGTGCCACGGACTGGACTCGCCCGAAATTTCTGCAAAAAGGAAATACCCTCTTTTATCTGGATGAAGTGTTTCGAAATCCCAACGAAGGCTATTTAGGCCTTGCTGCTGCGTTCAGGGAGCTGAATATCAGCACAAAGATCGATTACTCTATCGATGAAAACCATCGAGTGACACTGATCGGTGATTACGTCAACAATCTTGGGTACAGTGCGGCTGATGTCAATGCCCGTGTCGGTTTCCCCATGGTCAAGGACACAGAAGGTTTCCTTGTCGGGCTTTCGGTCGGTACAAAAGAAATTAAGAGCGCTTGGGATTGGAAAGCGTCACTGAACTACAAATTTCTCGAGGCTGACGCGGTGGTGGATGGCTTCACAGAATCTGACTTTCACCTGGGTGGCACCAACGCTAAGGGATGGATTTTAGGTGTTGATCTTGGCCTGGCCAAGAATGTCTGGTTGAATACCCGATGGTTTACCGCCAACGAAATTGATGGTCCTCCACTGGCAATTGATGTGTTCCAATTGAACCTGAATGCCAGGTTTTAAAAATATATCCATGACAAAACTTCTGGAAATTTTCTTCGCATTATTGCTTTTCTGCTCTGCAGCTTTTGCTGCCGATGCACCACCTGCAGGTACTGCCGCCCTGGTTAACGGGGCGGTTATTACCACCGCCCAGTATCGTGGAGAACTGGCCAGAGTTCTGCGACTACGCAAGAAAATGGAACATGATTTGGATCCGTCAACACGTGCCGCGACAAAGAAGGAAGCCCTGGAAACTCTGATCGGAAGGGAGCTTTTGTATCAGGAAAGCCAGAGGTCGGGGATTAAAATTAAGGATTCTGAGGTTGACGCCGAGATTGCCAGCCTCCGCAAACAGTTTCCCAGTGAAAACGATTTCAATAACTCTCTTGGGAAAATGGAGCTATCGACAGAGGCGGTCAAAACACAGATAAGGCATGGAATGGCAATCCAGGCCCTGACGGATTCCAGATTTGCTGCCAGGTTGGTGATGACGGAAAAGGAACTTTTCAACTACTACGAAATCCATCAGGATTCTTTTGCATTACCGGCGCAGTTCAGGCTGAGCCATATACTGGTAAAGCATGGAGATGTTGTGAGCAACTCGAGCACAACAACTGCCCGCTCCAGAATAGATGCTCTGAATAAACGACTCATTCAGGGTGAGGACTTTGCCTTTCTTGCCCGGGAAAGTGACGACAGTGCCAGTAGTGGCAAAGGCGGTGATCTGGGGTATTTTTCAGCGGGACAACTTTACAGGAAGCTGGAATCAGCCGCATTTGTTCTAGCCGCAGGGCAGACGAGCCAGGTTGTTGAAGATCGATTCGGCTATCATATTCTCAAAGTCACTGAGAGGCAGCCCAGAAAAATACCTTCTTTTGAGAACGTCAGGGAGAAAGTACGCAAACAGTTGCTGCGTGAACGCCTGACAGCTGAGATGACACCCTATTTGAAACGTCTGCGGGATTCAGCAAAAGTTGAGATCCATTT
>JAYTVV010000298.1:0-3801 GCA_043743795.1 Geobacteraceae bacterium | reverse complement strand
TTTGAGCGGTTCACGTTAAGGAGGCTTCTACATATTTCAGGAACTGTCAAACTTTGTGAGTCCCCCACCAAAGGTGGGGGATTACTCAAAAGAATTTAAACTACCGACTGATATTTTGGCAGTCAAGCGTCAGTCCGGGGTGTCCAGATAGGTCACCCGCTCACCGGTATAGGTACGAAGATGCAGTGTAGTGCCTCGTATCTCGATATCATCAGGAAGAAGCGCAACCTTCCCCTTCCCCCCCGGTAGATCGATAACGTAATGTGGCACAGCCAAGCCGGATATGTGACCGCGCAGCCCGCGCATTATTTCCAGTCCGGTACGTACTGATGTTCTGAAGTGAGCTGTTCCCTGAACCAGGTCCATCTGATGCAGGTAATACGGCCTCACCCGAAGTGTGAGCAACCCGGACATTAGTTTTTTCATAGTCTCAACCGAATCATTAACCCCTTTCAGCAGTACGGTTTGATTTCCGAGTGGTATTCCGGCATCTGCAAGCAGTGTGCAGGCAGCTGTGGATTCTGTGGTTATTTCATCAGGATGGTTGAAATGGGTATTAATATAGAGCGGATGAAATTTCTTAAGCAGGCTGCACAGATCAGGGGTTATTCGCGCGGGAAATGTAACCGGTATCCTTGTGCCAATTCGGATAATTGCTACGTGCGGAATAGCCCGTAAGCCTGATAAAATAGCAAACAATGATGCGTCATCAAGCATTAACGGGTCGCCGCCGGATAAAATAATATCATGAATTTCCGGGTGTGCACGGATATAGTCCAGAGCTCTCTGGAACTCGTTCACTCCCATGGGGGCGTCCCCGCTTCCCACAATACGTTTTCTCATGCAAAAACGACAATACACAGGACAGCGATTGGAAACCAGCAGGACAACCCGGTCAGGATATCGATGAATAAGGCCCGGGACCGGGCTTAACACTGTTTCATTCAGTGGATCCGGACACTGGGATTGATCTTCCAGTTCGCGTCTGTCCGGCATGCACTGCTTCCATATGGCATCATGCGGCTGCTTGATAAGTTTGGTATAATAGCCTGTGAGTCGAACCGGATACTGTGCAGAAACACGGTCAAGTGAATCCACTTTTTCGGTATATGTAATTGTATTACAGTATTTTGAATCAATATACTTCAAGTATGACATGTATTTTAACCCTGCGTGGTAATATGACTAAGACTGATCCGTGGCTTTAATCGGATACACCTGAATTTACTTGAAAATAGTCAGCTTTTATGAAATACACAACACCTATTTATATTCAGTATGAAGCAAAAGACTTTTCCATCCAGATACGCTTTTTATGGTTGCCCACTATGTATGCAAACTATTTTGGATTCAACGAAAAACCTTTTACACTGACACCTAATCCCCGTTTCATCTACCTCAGCAAGAATCATAAGGAAGCCTTTGCTCATCTTCTGTACGGTATAAACAACCATTACGGCTTTATTGAACTTATCGGAGAAGTTGGCACCGGCAAGACAACAGTCCTTCGGACATTACTGAGCCAACTCCAGGAAGAGAAGTATCGATCTGCGCTGATCGTCAATCCGTGCCTTACCGGTGTTGAATTACTCCGAAGCATCTGCAATGAGTTTGGACTTGATTCTCAGAGTGAATACGCCAATGTTCTGCTGACAGAGTTCAATAATTTTCTTTTGTCAGAGACATCTAATGGCCGGACCGTTGTTCTGATTATTGATGAATCACAAAATCTGCAACCCGCTGTACTTGAACAGATCAGGCTAATCTCTAATCTTGAGACCGAAAGCGATAAATTGATACAGATCGTACTGGCAGGACAACCTGAATTGGGTGTTCTTCTGGAACGCCCTGAGCTCCGCCAGCTCAACCAGCGTATCGCTGTCAGATACAGACTTAAATCCATGAGTTTGCATGAGACACGAGCCTATATACGCCACAGAATGGAAATAGCAGGAGAAACAGGTGGTGTTTCCTTTAGTATGTTCGCTATCCGGTTGATTTTTATCTACACTCGCGGTGTTCCCCGCATGATAAATATCCTTTGCGACCGCTCCTTACTGATAGCTTATGGTGATGAACGCCGGCGTATCACTGCGGTTGTCGTCACCACAGCAATCAGGGAGCTACTGAATGTACCTCAGCAGAGGCGCTTTTCTCTGGCAATTATCAGCATAGCCTGTGCTGTTACCGTATGTATAGCCATGTCTGTAAACGTAACGTGGCTACCGGGCAAACAGAATGGAAATCCTCTCCTGACCGCCTCCCCTGCAACAGACAAATCAATTACCGGCATTCAAGCATCTTCCCAAGCTGTACAACCGGAGAGGACTGATGCTGTTCCCACACTAACAACAATACTGCAGCAGGAAATTTCGTCCTATGACGAGAGTGACGTTCATCTGCATGCTTTTAACGCCATTGCGGAGAAATGGGACGTTCGCCCGATAAACATATTCAATGGGCAATTTACCGTTCCTGCTGCGTATTCACGACTTGCAGCAAAAAGAAATTTGAAGATCACAAAATTTTCAGGGACTCTTAGCGATGCGATACGCTTTGACATGCCATTTATTATTGAGACCAAAGTTTCAGGTGAGCTTGGTGGTTATTGTATAGCCGTTACATCCGTTAAGAATGATTCCGTATCGATATCACCCGCTCTTTTTGGGAGTGAGATTGTCTCAAAAAAAGATTTGAATTCAATCGTCACAGGAACATTTTATCTGGTATGGCAAAATTCAGGAAAAATACCGGATAAGCTGAGAATTGGTGAAACACGCTACGAAATACGCGCACTACAGCAGCTTCTCCAGAAGGCGGGTACTTATACTGATTCCATAAACGGTACCTATGGTAGTGTTACCGTTAAGGCTGTACGTGATTTCCAGCGGTCAGCCGGAATACCGTTGGATGAGTACGTCGGGGAACTGACTTTGATGGCACTGGCGAAGTATGACACTAACCAAAAATCACCATCACTCGCATCGGTTGGAAGTTTAAAATGAGCTCAATACTAAAAGCACTTAAGAAACTTGAAGATGATAAAGCTACGCGACGGCCTGATGAATTAAAAATTGATGCGGAAATACTGCGTACAGATAATTCTCCGCGTATTTCTTCGACCGGAGTACTGTTAGCGTCAGTATTGCTGTTGGCGGGAGGTTCCGGTGCGACCTATTTGCTTATGAGACAAGACAGGGCTGCTGAATTTGTGAGCCAAAAATCATCTTCAATGAGTAAACAAAAGATTCCGTCAGTATCAACCTCGTCTGAAATCAAGGCAGAAGAGCCACCGGCAGCTATTGAGGTAGTGCCTGCAAATCAGCAAAAAAAGGTGGAGGCAAAACAACACCCGCAGCGGCCCGTTGCAATAGGAACTATAATTCCGACCTCCAAATCACTCAAGCCAACTGAAGCGTCAAAGGCGGTAGATGCGCCTCCTAAAACAGCAAAACCCGCCCTATATTTACCCGCTAATGCTGTGCCAACTCTCAGAGTCAACGGAATTGCATTCCAGAACAGCAGCGCTGACAGCGTTGCGATTGTCAACGGAGTACAGGTTTCGAACGGGTCAATAATTGAAGGTATTGTTGTGGAGGAAATAAAAGAGGACAAGATACTGTTTCAGCACAACGGAGTTAAATTTGAAATAGCGCTGGGGCAATCAAATAAGTAATTCCAATTCCAAATCAAAGCGTCTTCTTCGTTGGCTCGTCCTCAGCTCCTCAACATACTGACGGGTATGCTTTCGTCGCTTCGATCCTCGCCGCCTTGAATCCATCTTTGATTTGAAATTGGTAT
>JAYTVV010000297.1:0-5798 GCA_043743795.1 Geobacteraceae bacterium | reverse complement strand
AACGGCGGCAGTGCCAGTGCCTCTGAAATAGTTGCCGGGGCATTACAGGATCATAAACGGGCTATCATTATGGGTACGCAGAGTTTCGGTAAAGGCTCGGTTCAATCAATCTTTCCGATGAAAGGTAATGCAGCACTCAAATTGACAACGGCACGCTATTATACCCCGAGCGGTCGTTCAATTCAGGCCAAGGGGATTTCTCCAGACATAGAAGTTACTGCCATTAAACAAGCTGCTGCTCAAGAAAAAATAAATCGACCGGAGCTCAAAGAAGATGATCTGGATAATCGTCTCGCACCGTCTGATAAGCCTGAGACCGTGCTGTTGAAGGCCTCATTGGCTGTCCCGGGGAAAGGTATCGATCAGGAATTACAGAAGGATTTCCAGCTTCGGCGTGCGGTGGAACTGCTTCAGTCGCTCAGTCTGTTGCAGGAACGTGGGCTGACAATTAACACTAAATAGCACAGCCACATATTATGGAGTGAGCAACTCACGAAGTTTCCGGCCAATATCGGATTCACGCATCATGGATTCACCGATCAGGTAGGCTTGAGCGCCATCAGCTGCAAGTCGGTTGATGTCTTCACGATTATTTATTCCACTTTCAGCTACCAGCATCCGGTCGGACGGCAGCATACGGGCTAACCTTCCGGTGGTGCCGAGGTCCGTTACGAATGTGCTCAGGTTACGGTTATTGACGCCAATCAGGGTGCAGCCGGTTTTCAGGGCCTTTTCCATCTCTGTTTCATCATGAACCTCCAACAACACATCCAGGTTTATCTCTTTTGCTACGGCATGGAAGTCACGTAACTGATCCAGATCGAGCATGGCGGCTATCAGCAGTATGGCATCAGCACCTGCAGCGCGGGCTTCGTAAATCTGATACGGATCACAGATGAAATCCTTGCGTAGCAGCGGCAAAGATACTGCCTCGCGAATCAGGGCAAGGTAGCGCAGGTGCCCCAGAAAAAAAGGTTCGTCGGTTAGTACTGACAGGCACGTTGCACCATTGTTTTGATATATTTCGGCGATCTCAAGTGGATCGAAATCAGCGCGGATAATTCCCTTGCTCGGAGAGCCTTTCTTGACTTCAGCAATGATTGCGGTCCAGTCTGAAGTTACTGCCTGACGCAAATGTCGTTCAAAACCACGGGGGAGGTCTTCCAGATCCGCAATGCGCGCCTTTAGTTCACTGACTGGTGTGGCTGTTTTGGCGGCTGCAACTTCTTCATGTTTGTATGTGACAATTTTCTTCAGGACGTCAGGGGTGTCGGCGGTCATTTTGGATTCTCTCTATCGTAAGTTTGTTAATGCTGCTAATTTTGAGACTTGGAGCAAAGCCCGGCCGGAATCTATTGCCTCGACGGCCAGTCTGATTCCCTCCAGCGGCGTGGCGACCTTGCCTGCAGCAACCAAAGCATACCCGGCATTCAAGAGAACAACATCTCTTCGTGCCCCCTGTTCACCGGTCAATACTGCTGTGACAATGGCTGCATTGGCAATGGCATCACCGCCTTTCAGTGCATTCATCGTGCAACGGGTCAGACCAAGCTGTTCCGGTACAACCGTTGTCAGTGTGACACCATTCGGAGTGACTTCTGCAACCATCGTTTCGCCTGTCAGGGTGATTTCGTCCATGCCATCTGAACCGTGGACTACAAAACCATGCTTGCAGCCAAGCTTGTGCAGTACACCTGCCAGCTTTTCCACCAGATCGGCGCGATACACCCCCATAACTTGACAATCGGCTCCGGCCGGGTTGGTCAGCGGGCCGAGAATATTGAAGATTGTGCGGATACCGATCTCCCGGCGCGGGCCGATGGCGTGCTTCATGGCACCATGAAGGGCGGGGGCGAACAGGAAACCGATACCTATCTGGTCAATACAATGCTCAACTGTTTCGGGTGTCACATCCAGATTGATGCCGAGTTTTTCCAGCACGTCAGCGCTGCCGCAGGCCGAAGAGACCGAGCGGTTACCATGCTTGGCCACTTTAACTCCGCATGCTGACACGACGAATGATACAGTAGTTGAAATATTGAAGGTATTTGTACCGTCGCCGCCGGTGCCAACAACGTCCAGTATGGTCTCCCGGTCGATATTGATGTCGTCACGGTCCATGTCCAGTACGCCTTTACCAACGCGGATCGGAGTAGCCCGTTCGCGCATGACTCGCGCCGCTCCGGTGATCTCCTCTATTGCTTCACCCTTCATGCGCAGGGCGGTAATGAAGGCGCCTATCTGTGCCGGAGTGCACTCACCTGACATGATCTGGTTCATGACCTCGATCATTTCACTCTCTGTCAGGTCTTCACATTCGACCGCTTTGGCGATGGCTATTTTTATCATTGGTGAACCTCCTTACGAAAAAAAGAGGATGTCGCCATCCCCTTCAAGGTTAGTTATGCGTACAGATGGATTACATACCTTCTTTTATCTTGCGGATAGCCTCGCGAATCAGGACTTCAGCCAGGTCTGGCACTACTTCCCAGACAATTCGTTCGATGACCTCTTTCGACACGCCGGCAAGAGCGGCTTTAAGCTGCTCTTCGGTCAGAGCGTCAGGTACAGATGCAGACGTGGTAACCGCCAGAGCAATGTCTACAGGAGCCGCAAAAGCAGTCAGCGGGTCAGGTAACGGCGCAAATGGTTCTGCCGGGGCAGGTGGCGTTTCGAATATCGGGGAGGGAGCAGTGAAATTATCAAAAGTTGCTTCTGAAGGAGCAATATCATAAGCGGGAACAGTAATTTTAGGTTCGGGAACAACTGCAAAGACTGGAGTTGCCGGAGTCGCATAGTCATCTTCAAAGGCAATATCACCAAAAGATGCTTCTTGAACCGGAACCGATTGTTGTACCGTAAAGGCTGCCGGTGGAGGTTCTGCAACTACTTCTTCTTCAAATTCAAAGGTGCTTTCCTCAACCGGAACCCATTGTGAACCGGTATGCTGAGGCGATAAATCCGGCAGAGAGGCAGCTTCTGCTTGTATGAGCTGGGCATCATTTTCTTCGGAGACAATCGCAAAGACGTCGGGTTCGTTCGTTGCAACAGAGGGTACTGATACGAGTGGGGTTGCAATTGATACTACAGGAACCTCAACTTCCGGTGTAAAAGCACCCCAAATATCAGTCGGAGGTGTTGGAAGTGCCGCTTCCGGTTGTTGGAATGTTGGCGGAGACGGAATGTCAAATACGGGAGAGGGTATTTCAGGAGCCTGAACCGTTTCCATCTCAGGTGCGGCTTGTGGCGCTACATGCAGAGCTGCCATTGCTCTTGACGTTCCAAGTTCCAGGAGTTCTTTGACTTTGTTGATTATTTGCTGTGACTCAAACGGTTTGGCAATAAAATCGTCTGCGCCGCATTTTTTCGCTTTTTCCTCGTCAAAAGGTTCAAATGATCCTGTCAATATCAGAATCGGCTTTGCGGCCAGTGATGGCGTTGAACGTACTGCTTCCGTCACTTCGTAACCGGTCATTCCGGGCATTAGGGCATCAATCAGCAAAATATCCGGATTGATTTCGCGTGCTTTATCGACCGCCGCTTTACCGTTATCAACAACCGTTAAGGAGTATTCGTCTCCACCGAAAATTATGCCGATTACTTTTTGGATGGTGATACTGTCGTCGGCGACCAGCACTTTAATGCTCATCAATTCCTCCCTTGCTGAATGGATACGCAAGAATAATTGTGCTGAAAACAACTAACACAGGCGCAATATCGTGTCAAGCCATTAGCGTTTCAAGGGATTTTCACGTTGTTGATAATCTCTGCTGCAATTCGAGGGGTCGAAAATATAGAAACTGCGAGGGTCGATATATCACTTCTGAGTTGATTAAATTGGCGTACATTTGAGTAATCGAGACGTACGGTCAAAAGAATCACATACAAATCCTGTTCGGGGTCAATCCAGATTGATGAACCGCTGTAGCCGGTGTGACCGAAAGACATGTCAGAAAAATAATTACCGCGGGGAGACGAAAACGGTGAGTTGATATCCCACCCTAGTCCTCTGATAATTTTGCCGTTATTATAAAAGTAAGGTGACGTCATCTGTGTTATGACACGTTCTTTGAATACCTGCACACCGTTATAGTTCCCTTTGTTGAGAATCATGGTGGCGAATCGGTTCAAATCACTGGCGGTACTGAACAAACCGGCGTGCCCTGCTACTCCGCCAAAACTCCGGGCGTTCATATCCTGGACAACTCCTGCCTTAAGAGTTTTGTTCTGTCCAGTGGTAGGCGCAATTAGAGCAAAGCCGGCCTGCGGAAGAAAAGCTGTTTCAGCCATACCGAGCGGGGCGTAAATATACTCAGTACAAAATTTATCCAAAGATGTGAGGGCGGCGCGTTTAACCAGCTCTCCAAGCAGTATGAAGTTAACATCTGCATAACGAAAACGATTTCCCGGCACGGCACCATTATTTTGAATGCTGCCCCTTTCTATTAAACTCCGCAAGGGATCATCGTGTGCAATTTCTACATCATCCATTCCTGATGTGTGCGTTAACAGGTTGAGGATAGTAATTTCATCACGATCCGTTCCTTCAAATTCGGGGAACCAGTGAGTCAGTGGGTCAAGCAGGTTTATTTTCCCCTGTTCAAGCAGTTTCATGACTGCTGGTGCCGTTGCAATTACTTTGGTGAGTGATGCCGTATCAAATAACGTCCGTTCAGAAAGGAGTGGTGAGGTGACATCCGGAAACAGTCGGCCTTGTGCAGTCATGTACAGCTGGCCGGCGTGATTGCCGACAGCCACCACACCACCCGAAATCAGGCCCCGTCTGACGGCATTTTCAAGCATTACATCGATGGATACCGCTCGACCAACATCCATAAGATCATCGGCAGCGCGAAGATTAGTCGCGAGCGTCAACAATAATGCAGTTAAAATCATTCGGAAAATATTCATAGGTCTACTCTATAGCGATGCATAATGAAAAAAAGCCCCCGCATGCGGAGGCTCAAGTGTGATAGTAGCATTCCAATACTTTCAGGATCGGTAGTCTGCGTTTATGCTGACGTATTCATGGGTGAGGTCAGACGTGTACACAGTGGCAGTACCCGTGGCTATGCCAAGATCAACCGAAACAGTAAATTCCTTTTGTTTAAGTACTTCCGTACCACGGAGTTCTGCATCTCCACCTGCAAAAACACCGTTTCTGGCCATACAAACATCATCAAAGCGTAGTGACAGCAGTGATTGATCAACTTCTGCGCCGGAATACCCAACCGCAGCAAAAATTCGTCCCCAGTTAGCATCCTGACCAAAAAAGGCCGTTTTAACGAGGCTGGAGTTAGCAATTGCCATAGCAGCGCGTTTGGCGTCGGCATCGTCTTTAGCACCGCTCACGCGTATTTCAACAAATTTTGTCGCTCCTTCCCCATCTTTTACAATCAGTTTGGCCAATGAGAGCAAAACGTCATGTAATGATAGTGCAAAGGCGTTTCCTTCGGGTGTTCCTTCGATGATGGGTGGATTACCTGCCGCGCCGTTAGCCATAATCAGGCATGTGTCATTGGTTGACATGTCACCGTCTACCGTGATGGCATTAAAAGACTGATCAACAGCGGTGCGGAATATATTCCGCATAAAGCCCGGTTCCACTGCGGCGTCAGTGACAATAAAGGATAGCATGGTTGCCATATTAGGCATTATCATGCCGGCACCTTTGGCAATTCCCGCAACGGTGTAACCGACGTTGCCCGCATGACCACTCCGAATTTCCATTTTGGGGAAGGTATCGGTAGTCATGATCGCCTGAGCAACATCTGCCAGCGTTCCGGCCGGTAAGTTGG
>JAYTVV010000296.1:0-11223 GCA_043743795.1 Geobacteraceae bacterium | reverse complement strand
GAACTGAAAGAATGTTGTGGCGCACAGGTCGCTGTGGGGGGCATTCATGCCAGCAGCGATCCCGCTTTTTTCAACCAATCCGCCATTGATTACATCGTTGTCGGCCTTGGTAAGCGGAGTCTTGCCGAGCTGGCCGCAGCGATTGAGGCGGGTACCCCGACCGGCGCCATACCCGGTGTTGCTGCAACCAGGCCGGGAAGCCCGCTTGCCTTTGTTCCGCGAAACTTCGGCCCGCTTGACCTTGTGGAACACGCGCCTCCGCGCTACGATCTGGTTGCCGCCAACCGTATGAGCTACACCCTTTCATCAATCGGTTCGCAACTTGGCATGGTGGTGTCCGCCTTCGGCTGTCCTTACAGCTGTTCCTTCTGCTGTATCAGTTCGCAGACCGGCGGCCGCTATCTGACCCATTCGATCGAGACCGTCATCCGGGATATCCGGCTGCTGGGTGACATTCCGGTTATCCGGCTGGTGGATGCCAATACCTTCGGGAACATCGGACATGCGCGTCTGCTGGCCGAGGCGATCATTGCGGCGGGGATCCGGAAGCATTTCATCGCTGACGTGCGCTCGGACACGGTTGTGCGTTATCCGGCCATCATGCGGAAGTGGAAGGAGGCGGGGCTGCGCTCCGTGGTGATCGGCTTTGAGGAGATTGCTGATGGTGACCTTACCTCGTTTAACAAGGAAAACAGCGTTGCCGTCAACGATGAAGCGATTGCAATACTGCACGAACTTGGTATAACCATCGTCGGTGACTTCATCATCTCGCCGGACTACGATGATGCCCGTTTTGATGCATTAGAGGAGTACGTGACCAGGCTGGCTATCGATCTTCCTATTGTGACGGTGCTGACCCCGTTGCCGGGGACAGCGCTTCATGCCGAACTGCGCGGGCAGATCACCATAAAAGACCTTGATTATTATACGCTTACCAATGCGGTGCTGCCGATACGACTCGGCGAAAAACGTTTTTACGAGCAGTACGCGCGACTTATCAAACAGTTCCACGCCACCGCAAAACTTTAGCAGTTAGAAGGTGTTTTCTGTGCTCCTCAGGCAGAAAATGACTTCATGAACGCACTTACCCTGTTTTTCAGGGCCAGGAGGGTACCAGTAATGGAAGCATATATAACTGATATCGCCGCCTTTCTTCCCAATGAGCCGGTTGATAACCAGAACATTGAAAAGGTTCTCGGTATGGTACACCAGACTCCCTCGCGTACCCGGGCCATCATCCTCAGAAACAACAAGATCCGGGAACGGTACTACGCCATTGACCCTGCCACCGGGGGAATTACCCATACCAATGCTCAACTCGCAGCAGAAGCGGTGCGTCGACTGTGCCCGCACGACGGGTTTTCGCCGGATCAGATAGAATGCCTTGCCTGCGGCACTTCATCCCCTGATCAAATTATGCCGGGGCACGGCCTGATGGTGCATGGCGAACTTGCAAGCGCTCCCTGCGATGTGGCGAGTATGTCAGGAATCTGCCTTTCCGGGATCAGTGCTCTCAAATACGCGGCTCTGAACGTGGCGGCCGGCATTACCGGTAACGCGGTGGCGACCGGTTCTGAACTTGCTTCTACGTTCATGCGGTCCGAACTGTTCGATGCGGTGTCTCCTGAGAGAGCGGCAGAGCTGGAGTCATGCCCGGGCATATCTTTTGACGCTGATTTTCTGCGCTGGATGCTTTCAGATGGTGCCGGTGCCGTCTACGTCAGCACGGCTCCTTCGTCTGAACGGCCGTCGCTGAAGATCGAGTGGATTGAACTCCTCTCGTTTGCAGGTGAACTGGAAACCTGCATGTACAGCGGGGCTACAAAAAATGACGACGGCAGTCTCACCGGGTGGCGTACTCTGAACGGAGGGACCGGCACTGATGCCTTTCTGGTCAAACAGGATGTGAAACTCCTGAACCGGGAGATAATAAGCACCATCGTGAACAGAACTCTTACCCGGGTGATTGCCAAGTACGGCATCTCCCCTGAGCACATTGACTGGTTTCTTCCCCACTATTCCTCGGCGTATTTCCGTCAGAGCCTCCATGACCGGATGGGGGAGATCGGTTTTTCGATTCCCGAGGAGCGATGGTTCACCAATCTGACAACCAAGGGAAACACCGGATCCGCTTCGATTTATATCATGATGGAGGAACTGTTTCATTCAGGACGCCTCAAACGTGGTGAAACCATCCTCTGCATGATCCCGGAAAGCGGCCGGTTTTCGGTCGCCTACATGCTCCTGACGGTTGTATAGGAACGTAATTCTTATCGTGTTGTATTACTTACTGCTTCAGGAGGCACAATGAAACTACATGCCATTCCACTGATGCTTCTCCTTCTCCCGTTGCTGATGCTGGTTTCCTGCATTCCGGCCACGACCGTTCCCGTCAGGACCACCTCATTTCACCGTTCGGAAAAAGAACACCGCCGGTCTCTGGTTGTATTTCTCCCCGGTCGTGGCGACACCGTCAGCAGCTACGAAAAAGAAGGATTTATTCAGATGTTGGCTCGCCGGGGTGGATCGATAGATACCATCGGCGTTGAGGCTCATCTCGGCTATTACCGGGATCGGACGCTGTTGCAGCGGCTTAGGGAGGATGTCATCATCCCGGCAAAAGCCGATGGCTACCGCGATATCTGGCTCGTGGGGATTTCGATGGGGGGACTGGGTGCGGTTCTGTATGATACGACATATCCCGGCGAACTCTCGGGGTTGTTTCTGCTGGCACCCTATCTGGGTGACGGCACGCTTCTGAAGGAAATTTCAGCTGCGGGAGGGCTTGCCTCCTGGCAGCCGGCCATTGGTGGTCATGACGATCTTGATCATGAAATATGGCAGCGATTGAAAGGGTATACGGAAGGTTCAAAAAGTGCCGGGCGGGTGTTTCTGGGGTTTGGCACAAACGATCGTTTCGCTGACAGCAACCGGGCCTTTGCCGGGGTCTTGCCGGCAACTCAGGTGGTTGCGGTGCCGGGAGGGCATGATTGGCCGACCTGGAAGGTTCTGTGGCCGTTGGTGCTGGATCAGTCGTCATTGCAAAGTGGCGGTGGCACCCCATCTTCTGAAAAGTAAGTTATGCCAATTCCATATCAAAGCCCCATCTTCGTTGGCTCGTCTTCGTCTCCTCAGCATACTGATGTATGCCTTCGTTGACTCAGTCCTCGCCGTCTTGATGGCATCTTTGATTTGAAATTGGAATTATTTGTTGCGATCCGGCAATACTTTGGTACCATGGACGCAACGCTCAGGTCCCTCTACATATCATATCCCCGGACAGCCACCACCATCAACCAACAAGGAGATCACACATGGTACCATTCTCTCGGATCAGATCAACAACCATTGCTTCACTGCTGCTTCTGCTCGTTTCTGCAACTGCTGCCTTCGCTGATAAAGCTTCAGTTACGATCAGCGCACCTGAAAGTGTCAAGAAGGGGACTGAAACCACCATAAAAATAAAAGTGACTCACAGCGGCAACAATTTTATCCATCATGTCGATTGGGCCCAGATCAGTGTGGACGGGAAAGAGGTGAAGCGCTGGGATTACTCATGGACCAATACTCCCGAATCGAACATCTTTGAACGCGAGTTTAAGCTGATGGTAACTGCTCCCATTGAAGTGTCCGCCCAGGCAGACTGCAATATCCATGGCAGCAAAGGGGCGGTCACAGCTCTGATTAAAGTTACGGAGTGATTCTGATATGAAAATAGGCGGCGTCAGCATCATCCTGGTTCTCGGACTGATAAACCTGTTGCTGTTGTCACTGCAGCTCAGTTCGGGACTCCGCTGGATCAAGTTACCTTTTGGCGTACATCGTAAAACCGGCATTGCCCTGTTTGTCACCGCACTGGTTCATGGTATCCTTGGCGTTATCGCGCAACTGTCGTAAGGCAGTTTCCCGGTTCCGCTCAACCACCGGAGTCTTGCCCCAGAGCGGCGCAGCACACAACATGATGATTGTGTAACATACTGTCAACCGGGCAAATCCGGTCATGTGGGACCTCGATATATAGACATATACAATGACATCATCATGCCGCTTGAGAGCCCTTTCCTCTTTCATCCGGATACAAAAAGAGCGGGACAGCAGTTACGCCGCCCCGCTCTTTTTGTATCTGTCTACTTCAAAACAAATGCCACTTTCGCTGCCGCCATGAACCCGCCCTTTTGATTGGCGGAATAGATCGTCACCGCATCATCGTCAGTCACCTGGAGATCGGCAACAGTGGTTGCTCCTGATGCTTTGATTATCAGCGGGTTCTTGACTCCCCTCGTTGCCAGGGCCGCCTTGGCCTTGTCGATACTGTTCGTGTATTCGCCGCATCCCTGCTCAACGAGTACCTTCTGGCTTATTTTGGCTGGATCATAGAGGATGTCGCCTTTTGCGGCAAAAATTCTATTGATCAGAGCCGGGCGAAAGTTCTGCTCTACGGCGTCAATAATCAGACCGTCAAAAGTTTCGTCAAGCTTGACAGTCTCGGCCTTGAAGGGTTTCTTGTCACTCTTGACAGCATCCTTCAGCTTGGGGTCGCTGGCCATCTTTTCATAAAAAGAAGAGGCAAAACCTTTGGGGCCGTGCAGACCAAGTTTGATCAGTGCGATAGCGGTGTCCGTATCCTTGTTGTATTCCTGAACCACCACCTGACTCCCTTTGACAAAGCCGGCGACGGTCGAGACAATGACGTCATCCTGTGTCATGCCATCTTTTACCAGGCTGACTCCGACCAAAAGGAACCCCTCCAGATACTCCATCAAAGAACGCTGGGCTGTAACTACCGCAGCACGTTTGGCCATCAGTTCACGTTGTGCTGCACTCTTATGGTCAGGATTTCCTACCGCTTCTCCATAAAACAGGAGTGATTCCTGATTAAATGCCGCCAGATCATCACGAACGCCGCCCGGTCCTCCGGTGATGACAAGGTTTTTCTCGTCGAGCCATTTCTGTGTTTTGGTAAACGCAACATCGACCTGAACGGTGTCGGCGTGGGCGGCGATAGCAAGAGCCATGGAAAGCAGAATAGTTGTGATGATGGTTTTCATAGAGTCGTCCTCCGGTATGTTAGTATATGTTTATTTTTTGTCTGAGCATGCGGATGGCCAGGAGAGCTTCGGCACCGTCTACCGGGGCATTGACCCTGAATTCACCGGAAAGCTCACTTTCCATGATGGCGCGACTGGTCATGTTCATAACGGCATTGTAAAATGCCGAAGTTGCCTTGACATCCGGGAACGGGGATCTCTCCTGACCAAAATAGGCGGTTGCAATTTTCTCGTCTCCGGTCAGCTTGCTGAGAACATCCTCCAGAATAAAGGCCATTTCACCACGGCTTACCGGGTCGCCTGGCTTGAAGAGATACGCCCGGGTTGTCTCGTCATATTTGGGTTCCATGCCGCGAACGTTCCATTTCATCAGGGTGAGGACTTCTTCTTTAAATGGGTGAGTGGTCATGTCTGCCGGAGTGAATTCAGCCTTTTTGGCCGTGTGGGAGGCCAGCGGAATACGTCCCGCCATTATTGTATCAATTTTGAGTTCGTCGATTATGAGCGCCGCCAGATCGGCACGGGAAACAGTATCTTTGGTCGCAATTACCTTGCCGGCATCACCGATTGTGATGCCGTTCATGGCGCGGACAATTTTGTCTACCCGCTTCCAGCCTTTGTCGGCTTTTTCGTGCCATTTGCCGTCTCGCCGGGCATTCAGAACCGCGCTGAAGGAATCCCGGGCTTTTTGAAATTCCATTCCTTCCAGCCAGGCAACACCCATAAAGTAGGTCAATGCTTCGGTCTCCCTGTAGTAGGTCAGGTTGCGTTCGTCTACGCGGAGTTTGCTGCCGTCGTTGTACGCATCTTCGGCATCGATAAGCCACTTTTTCTGTTTTATCAGGGTATCGGTGCGGATGGCGGCAGCATAGTAATCAAAGTACTGGTCAGGATGGTCGGCGCGTTTTTTGGCTTTCTTCAGCTCCTCGGCCGCCCGTTCTGTTTCAACAGCCTTGAAACCTGCGTCAGTCTGCCTTTTGACCTTTTCAGCGGATACGATGGCCAGTCCCGAATGGGCACTACCGAATTCTTCGTCGCAGTAAAGGGCACGCTCAAATTTTTCCTGAGCCGTCGTGATGACGCCCTCTTCCAGAGCCTTCATGCCGATGAGATAATGGTGGGCAGGATTGTCGCCGGCATCGGTACATCTGGGTTTGGCGGTAGAACAGCCGGACAGTAACGCAGCACTGGCAGCACACATCATGGCTATCTGAATCAACCGGTTTTTCATCTGTTTCCTCCTTGAATCCTTATTTATTGAGGATGCCAAGCAACGTTTCAACCGTACCCATGTGCTTGCCCCGGGGATATTTCTTTACATATTCATTGAACCGCTCTTTTGCTTTTTTCGTGAAAGAAAGGTCAAAAAGAATCTGTCCGGTATTGAAAAGTGCCGTTTCAGCCTGGGGGGCCGCAGGGTATTCTTCCAGTATAAGCAGATTTTCTGACAGGGCCGCCTCCGGATTGCCAAGAAATCTGGAGTAGACAGCGCCCCGCTCCAATCGGGCATCACAGCTAATTTCCGCTGTTTTTGCAAGGTCAAGCGCTATCTGGAATACCTGCAGTGACTGCTCGTACTTTCCCGAATCAGCGAGGTAATGGCCATAACTGATGTTCCAGCGAGCAATTATTGAGGGGAGATTGTCGGAGGTCAGCCACTCTTCCGGCGGAACCGGGCGGGTAATGGCTTCAAAGGTGTTCCTGGCATCGGCAATCGGGGTGCCGGGCTCAACCGCGATCGGGTCAATGGGTGGGTATCCCCGCGTTGCCTGAGTCATATACTGCGGAAGAAGCATTTTTTCATTGTCATCATGACCATGAATCGCAACCCGCCCCTCATTGCCAAAAAAGACGTTTGCCGGTCCCTCTGAGAGCATCAGGAACTCCGTGCCCTTGACCCCGGCAACAACACTCTTGTTTTTAATTTTGAGAGATGATGTCAGGCCGGGGGATTGTACTACCGAGGCCCGTAATTTTCCGTGAGTCAGGGTGAAAAGACCGTCTCTCGTTGTCTTGTTAAGCTGGAGGCGAACAAGCTCCAATTCCGAATTGTTGGCAATCGTGAATGTGCTTTTGTCGATCAGATGAAGTTCAAGCCACCCGTTCGTACCGGTTTTGACCCACCCTCCGTCTGAAAGTGTCGTGGAAGTCGTTATTGGCTGATAGGCGGTATTATCTTTAACTCTGAAATAGACATCGCCGCTGAATTTTGTGACGGTGCCTATCGTTGAACAGAAAGCGGGCGATGTTGAAACCGTCAGGAGCACAAAACAGAAAAATGCGATTTTAAGCACGATGTACTCCTTTTTCCGGCGTTGTTCTCTCTACGTGCATGCACCGGAGTACAGATGATGCCGGCAGCGCTCCGCTGGACAGCGTTTCATGGTGACGCCGGGGCGGCCAGGCGAAATCCCACATGATTGGCCTTGTAGCTTGTTTTGAAATTGGTCCGTGTTGAGGTTCGTGCGGAGTAGACTCTGTCGTACCACGATCCGCCGCGAGCGGTGATGGTACTGCCGGTTGCGGGACCTTTCGGGTCGTTTTTTGGAGGACTGTTCTGGTAGTAATACCCGTCATACCAGTCCTGCACCAATTCCCAGACGTTGCCGCTCATATCATACAGACCGAGACCGTTCGCCGCCTTGCGCCCAACCGGGAAGGTGGTTCTTCCATTGACCGTTCCATACCAGGCAAGGTCATCCGCATTTTCGCCGCCGGCATAGGTCTCTTTTGTACCGCCGCTGCGCGCAGCGTATTCCCATTCCGCTTCGCTGGGAAGCCGATATGCACTGTTTGACGCCGCATTTAACATGCGAATGTACTCCTGAACATTTGTCCAGGTGATGCTTTCGACGGGACAATCCGCCCCGCATTTTTTGAAGTTTGAGGGATTGTTTTTCATGACCGTTTCCCACTGCTTCTGAGTTACCTCATATTTACCCATATAGAAGTCGTCCAGGCAGGTCTCGTGTACCGGTTTTTCATCCCATGAGCCGGTCTCAAAGGTGTCTCCCATCTGGAAACACCCTCCTTTAACCAGGACGAATTCCATTCCGGTTGTGGGGTCCGTCCACGACGTGCCGATTGAGGTCACCGCTTTCTTCACCGCTTTGTTCACTGCCGGAGGTGCGCTGCCGTCATTTTCAGGTGTCTTGATGGCTGCAACGACCTTTTTGTTTGATATCCTGGCGGGGGCTGCCGGCTTTTTCTCCGGAGGTTTGACATCGGCGGGAGTGGCTTCACCAACCTGGTTTTCCAGCGCCATCCGTACCCGAAACGCAATCTTGACCTTGACGCTGTCCCCCTCATTGATGAACGAAACCAGTTTCACAGCGACTATCTTTGCCTGCGTTACTGCCTGGGTTGTCGTTTCATCCACAAGTTGCCCGCTGTTGACGGTCGTTGTTGTGGAGGAATGCTGTGAACGGGCGTCGTTTCTGACCTCTTCCAATTTATCGATGATCGACTCGGATGCTGCTTCCGCAGGAGTTTGCGAACCCTTGGGAGTTGTCAGAACCGTTTTTGTGATGATGGTTTCTCTGACACTGTTTTTTGCCTGCAGGTTTGCCTGTGCGGTATGGAATAAGGTCTCGGCTTCGCGCTGACTCGCCCGCAATGTTGCGAGCCGTGCCAATGGTTTCTCGAGTTGTGCTTCTTTTCTTTTCAGCGTTGCAGACAGCGATTCCTTGTCAGAGCGTACATTGGTGATTTTTGTCGTGACGGCAGAAATTCTTTCCTGAATGGCAGTAACCTGCTCGGTAATTCCCTCAGCGGCCAGTTTGTTGGTCTGGGCAATTTCCGCCAACTGGCTTTCTACACGGGATAGATCCAGATTGGTTGCCTTATGGCCGTTCTCGGCAAGGAATGTTTCCAGATTGTACATGCCGTTTTGGGCCAGAAAAGTCCCCAGGCTGTACATGGAGCCGACGAGAGCGACTTTGACCCTGTCAGAACCTGCTCCGGACTTTACCGTTCCGCTTGTCGGTTCTTGAAAAGGGAACAGTTCATAGCGCTTTATTCGCAGATAATCGGTGCCTTTACGTCCCTTGCCCAGCTCAAGGAGAATCGGCTCCTCACCGTTCCATTTGGCTGTTCCCTGTGAAAAGGCCTGAATAAAGTCTTCTGTCAGGATATTATTGACAAGCTTGGTATATGATTTGATATAGACGCCCATATCGGCGGCCATCAGAGGGGCGGAAAGCTTGTCGGCCAGGCTGTCCAGCTCATGCTTTGAATCCTTGAATCCCCGCGTGTAGATAACCGCAACCAGTGCTTCTCCCTGCTTTTCGGTTTTAAGCCATTTCTTTAAGGCGTCCTGCTGAGTTTTTGTGTCCTGTTCATAGCGGGCGATCTGGCTGTCGCAGTTTTCAATCCCGGCTTTAATGGTGTTGACGTCTTTCTGCATCTCTTCAATTTCGGACGACGTTGCCTGAAACTGGGATGTCACGTTGTCCCATTTGTTCTTTGTTTTTGTGAATTCCGCCTTGACCGAGATGATGCTGTTTTTGTACGCCGCGTCTTCCCGCGCTTTTTCATCATTGATAACCCTGAGCGTTGTGGCCTCTTCCTGAAGCGTCGAGTATCCTTCCCGTTTATCAACCTCTGCCATGATGGTGCTTTTGACAGAAGCTTTATTCTCGGATTTCAGCGGCACCCATTGGTTTGCCATATCGGCAAATCCTGTGGAAAACACGCCGGACAGCAAAAACGCCGACAGGAGAATTTTAGCGTACTGTGCCATAAATATACCTTTGACCAATACAGATTGACTCTGTCCGCTGCAAGGTCCGCTCATTCCCGGTGGCGCCGGATATAATCGGCAAGGGTCCGGAGCGACTGGAGCACCTGCCGGCTTGATTCGGTACTTTCAATCCTGACGTTGTACTTTCGCTGTACGGCCACGACGACTTCAACTGCGTCGAGCGAATCGAGGTCAAACGGCGAGTCGGGACCGATCAGCGGAGCATCCCAGGATAATTCGGCAGGCAGGGGGCCGGCAACCCTGCACGCCTCGATCAGCATTTCTATTAGTTCCTGTTCCAGGTTGTCTTGCACAGTTATTCTCCTTTGGGCTGTGTATTCGTCACTGGGTACGATTGTTGTGCATTGCTACCCCGGAAATCGTTACGCTTACAACGAAAAAAATCAGCAGGTACGACATTTCGGGAAGAACGGTGCGTACACTGCCGCCCCGGACAAAAATATCCTGAAAGGCGGTTAATCCCCAGGCCAGAGGGGAAAAGGTGCTGATCTCCTGCATGTAACGGGGCATAACGTACACCGGTATCATGATTCCGCCCAGGGCTGCGGCAATCACTATGGAAACCGCACCAAACATGGAGGCCTGATCGTATGTTTTCGCCAGGGTGCCGACCATCAGCCCGTACCCGGTTGCAGCGAGTGAAGCGGCCAGGACAATTGGTACAATCGTTACCATTTCAGGTCCTATTTCCAGTCCTGATGTTCCCAGCAGCGGCAGCAGGTAGACTCCTGCTGTCAGCATAAGAGCAAATTGGACCAGACACACAAGGACATAGGCGCAAATTTTTCCAATTAAAATGCTGAACGGAGAGACCGGCATGGTCATAAGTCTTCTCAATGAACCGGTCTGCCGCTCCCGGATCAGTGAACCGGAAAGCGGTACCACAATGAAGAACATGCCGAAAAGCGCCCATGCGGGAACATTCTGCTGTGCGGCGGTTGGTCGTTTCAGCAGACGGCTGTTTAAAGCAACTTCCTCAGTTAATTTCAGCACCGGTGCGGTATTCATCTTGAAGCGTAACTCAGGTGTGGGTATGGGGGTGAGTGAGGCACCAATGAGGGGTTTCATGATCTCAGCCATTGATTTTTTCAGCTCCGCCGGGAACGTTTCAGAGAGTGCTGCCGCCTGCTCCTGAAATTCGATGCCAACGACAACCATCTGCAGTGCGTTAACAACCGCCGTGCGGAAAGTGCCCTGTACCGCAGGGTCGAAAAAGATCGTTATTCCCGCCTGTTCAACTTTGTTTGACGGCGTTGCCTTTGGCGCAACATTTCCCTTCATGATGATGGTACTTTTTGCCCTTTTCCTGATGTTTTCTTTGAAGGCGGCTCCGGTGCCGGCCGGAATGATGATGGAAAATTGAAAATCCCCTTTCACGACCGCTTGTTTGGCAGCTGCTTCGGTGACCGGCTC
>JAYTVV010000295.1:0-6811 GCA_043743795.1 Geobacteraceae bacterium | reverse complement strand
CTCAGTCATTTTCCGTGTCGCATCCCACATGGAGTCATACATGATCGTAATCTGATTTTCCTGATAATCGGCAGCCCACTCAAGGTATTTGGCGACGATCTGCAGGGGATTGTCACGCCAGACAACACCATGGCTGGTACAGATCATATCAAGCGGCAGGTCCATGCTGACGAACTCCTTGATTTTCCGGTCAACAAAAGAACTGAAGGGGGTCAGTATGTTGGCGTAATACTTGATGCACTCCTGAAACAGTTCTGTCTGGTCAACAAGGTCGTTGAACAGTCTTTCGGTGGCAAAGTGCTGTCCGAAGGCATCGGTGCTGAACAGGACATTGTCACCGGTCAGATAGCAGAACATGCTGTCCGGCCAGTGAAGCATCGGTGCCTCGATAAAGATCAGCTCCTTGGTGCCCAGGCTCAGGCGATCACCATTCTTTACGATTTTGAAGTTCCAATCCTGATGGTAGTGGCCTTTCAAGGATTTGACCGCATTAGCAGTGCAGTAGACCGGGGTATCCGGAATCAGTCGCATAAGTTCCGGCAAGGCGCCGCTATGGTCGATTTCGCCATGATTGGCAACAACGTAATCGATCGTTTTCAGATCGATAGTATTTTGCAGATTCAGGACATACTCTTTGGCAAAAGGCGCCCAGACGGTTTCTATCAATGCTGTTTTTTCTTCCCGCACCAGATATGAATTATAGGATGTCCCTTTGTGCGTCGAATATTCTTCACCGTGGAACTTGCGTAACTCCCAGTCTACTTTGCCCACCCAGGTAATATTGTTTTTTATCGGAATAGCCATGAACAGATCCTTTCGTAATCAAAAAGTATTTAAGGCTTTGTGAAGCGGGTCCTGGCCGAGTCGGCAGCCTCTCCCAAAGCGCTCAGGGCCAATTCGACCCCTGATTTCATATCAGCCAAGGCTCCTTCGCCGGCATGCCGGATTTCCTCAATCTTCCTGCGGGCGTCTGACTGCTTGTACTTTAGTGAGTCGATCTGCTGATGAAGTTCCTTGCTGACATCAGCCGTGACTTTGCCCGCTTTGGCGGACAGCACGTCGATCTCGGCGTTCCACTCTTCCAGTTTTCCCTGCAGCTTGTGGACGTATTCATCTCTTGTGCTCATGTTGACTCTCCTTGTAGTGGCGGTCACTTCATGGCCGCTCCTGTTTATATGACCGTCGATTACGGTATGATGCCAGGTTGCTGCGGAGTGGATTGACGTCCGTCAGTCTCCGTTCATCACCCTCTCATTTCGCAGTGCGGAAGCTCAAGAATCGTCTGCAAGCGCTGCAAAGCGGAAACATGGCTACGGTCATCTTCTCCCAGTGCACTGAACAGTTTCTGTAAAGATTCCTCCTTGAATTTCAGTGCCGTATTAACATGCAGATCTGCGAGTTTGTCTTCCATTTCGACCGCTTTGGTAACCGCCGTCAGAAGTTCAGGCTTATTATTCTTGACATGTTCCATGAGCTGCAGAAGTTTGCGCTGGATTGAGTAGGCCCGTTTCAGGCTATCGTTCGAAAACTCAAATTCGTTCTCATCCATAAGGCGCAGAGCCAGTTCAAACTGCAGCTTGTGGTTTTCTTCTTCCAAGGCGGTTTTCTTCCAAAGCTTGGAAGCATCGGGAACATCTTCATAAACCTCACTGTAATGGTGGTATAAATCAGCACAAAGCCCCTCAATTCGCATACATACTTCCAGAAAGATTTTCTTTGTCATCATTTCAATCATCTCGCTCATGCAAGCCTCCCCCGTTCCTTTTTTATTTGACGTACCGATCTGTCCGATTGCAGCATCTTTGTGCTCTCAGTCTTGAGCTACGCGAACAATCAGTTTTCCGAAATTCTTGCCATCCAGCATTCCGATAAAAGCCCGGGGGGCGTTCTCCAGTTCATTGACGATGTCTTCTCGATACGTGATGTGACCTTCAGCAAGCCATGAGCTCATGTTCTGATAAAATTCATCAAAGCGCGGAGCGTAGTCGTCAAAAATAATAAACCCCTGCATCCTGATACGCCTGGTGAGAATCGTGCGGGTCAGGAGTCCCAACCGGTCCGGGCCCGGCGGCAGATCTGTATCGTTATAGTGGGATATCAATCCGCAAACCGGGACACGGGCACAACTGTTAAGCAGCGGCATAACCGCATCGAAAACTGCACCGCCGACGCTTTCGAAATAAACGTCGATACCCTTCGGACAGACAGCAGCCAATTGTTGCGGAAAATCAAATCTGCGCCGGTTTGCGCAGGCATCAAAGCCCAGTTCATCCAACACATAACAGCACTTGTCAGCATCGCCGGCTATACCGACCACGCGGCAGCCATTGAGCTTGGCTATCTGCCCTACAACCGAGCCGACCGCCCCGCTTGCAGCGGCTACGACAACCGTTTCGCCCGCTTTCGGCTGACCAATGTCAAGCAGCCCCATGTAACCGGTAAAACCGGGCATGCCCAGGACACCCAGAGCCAGCGACGGGTGCGATATGCCGGGATCAAGCCTGGTGAGACCTGTCCCGTCGGAGAGGGCATAATCCTGCCAGCCGCTGTAAGAGAGCAGCATGTCGCCCGGTTGGTAGTCCGAATGCAGGGAAGCCTGCACACGGGAGATCGTACCGCCGACCATCACATCACCCACAGCCACAGGCGGGGCATAGGACGGCTGATCGCTCATGCGGCCGCGCATATAGGGATCAAGTGAAAGGTACAGGGTGCGCAGCAGCACCTGCCCGGCCCGGGGTACCGGTACATTGAGTTCTTCAAGACGGAAATTATCGGCGACTGGAGTACCAATCGGGCGGTGGTTCAGGACAATCCTGCGATTGACGGTGTTTTTTTGTGGCATGGTATTAACCTCCACGGCAGTTACCTGCATATATTCATCTGGCTGTTATGCCTGATAGCAATAGTAGCAGTTTGCCCGGGCCCGGAAGATTGGAGGATGTCTGTTTTTAGTGTTGGATTTTCAGGAAGGAATTACTGGGTAGTTACGAACATGGAGGTAAGAAGCTGTCCTATGCGGGATTAAATCGTTAGTATATCGCTCTTCCTGCAATCCATCTGCATCAAAAAGCTTTGCACAATACGAAAATATATTTGTTTGTTATCGTTGAACAGAGTGTCGGTGAGATTGAGCAGCGTGTGTAGATCAGAGAGTAAAATAGAATGTTGCACCCACCCCTTTTTCACCTTCTCCCCAGATCCTGCCGCCATGTCGCAGAATGATGCGGTACGCCGTTGCCAGTCCAATGCCGATCCCTTCAAAATCACTATCACAATGAAGTCGCTGAAAGGGAGCAAACAGCATATTTGAATTCTGCTGATCAAAGCCGGCCCCATTGTCTCGCACATAATACACCAGATTTTCTTCCGTGCTGATCGTGCCAAACTCAATCCGGGCATTCTCAACTTTTGCAGTGTATTTCCAGGCATTCCCGAGCAGATTTTCAAGGACCAGATGCAGCAGATCCGGTTCGCAATATGCTTTGATTCCGTCCGTGATGCAGAACGTCACCTGACGCCCGGTTTCCTGTGCCAGCAGGGCGGTACTGATCTGATGTGCAATTTCAGACAGATTCATCCATTTTTTTTCAATCTGCTTACGTGACGTCACAGAAAACTTGAGCAGGGCTGCGACAAATCTGCTCAACCGTTCGATTTCAAGAACTATTATTTGAAGAGATTCTTTGCCTTTGTCGTCCAACTGAGAAGCATGTTCCCGGAGCAGAAACTGAGAAAACCCACTGATATTGACCATGGGGGTGCGCAGGTCATGGGCCAGGGTATAGTCAAAAGCCTCAAGTTCCAGGTTCAGGGCTTCCAGTTCCCGGGTCTTTGTCATGAGTTCGGTGTTCAGCATGCGTACCTGCTCCTGTTGCTCCCGAAACAGCTGCTCCTTCCTGACGATTGCGATCGATTGATCGATCAGGAGGCAGAGTCGCTCGTAATCGACCGGTTTCATGACGTAATGGTTGATGCCTATTTCAATGGCCTGCAGCAGATTATTGGTTTCGGAATGGGCCGTCACCGCGATGATGATCGTAGCAGGTGCCAGCTCCTTGATCTCTGAAGACATGCCGAGGCCGCTCAATTTAGGCATGCTGATATCGGTGATCACAATCTGTGGCCGCTCCTTGCGGAACTGTTCCAAGCCTCTCCGACCGTTGTCGGCGCTCAAAAAGCGGACTTCGGGATATTTCGCCCCAAGCATCGAGAGCATGATGTCCATGACGGACTGATCATCCTCCACGTACAGGATGGAAATCATCGATGATTCTTGTGTTGTCGGTTTCATAGTAACCCTTGCCGGTGATCTCTCAAACATTCATTTTGCTGTGCGCTATCGCAGCAAACAATTTTCCCAAATCAACCGGTTTGACAATGTAAGCAATAACACCAATTTCGTTGAAATTATCCACGTGAAATTGATCGCTGGAACCGGTGAATACAATGAATTCTGTGTCACCTTTTATTGATTTAATTGCTCGTGCCATCTCGGTTCCACCCATATCTTGCATATTGATATCCGTAATAACTAGTCCCGGTTGGTACACTTTAAAAAGTTCCAGACCCTGTACTCCGTTATTAGCAATGTTAATAATAACTCCGGGGTATTCATAAGCGATTAATTTTCCCATCATCTCAGCAGTCACAGCGTCATCTTCAACAAGCAGTATTGACAATGTTTTTTTTGAACTCAGTAAAATTTCTATCTCAGACCTCTATCCTGAACTCTGCGCCACCCACGATATTACGCACGGTCAAGCGGCCACCCATGTTGGTTTCAATGATGTTTTTCGACATATTCAGGCCGATACCAGTTCCCATTATGCCTTTGGTACTGAAGTAGGGTTCAAATACTTTGTCGATGATATCCTCCGGAATACCGCCTGCGTTGTCAGAGATAATTATGACTCTCTTGCCGTTTTCATTAGATGAAAAAATAGAAACAAATCCATTTTTTATTTTGCACTCAAGTATGGCATCACGGGCATTTTGCAGGATATTCAGGAGCACCTGCGAAAACTCGTTTGGATAGCCAAAAACAAATTGATCGTCAGTAATCTGGGTAATAACTTCAATGCAACTACTTTTGAAACTATCATCAATAAGGCTGAGTGCCTGCTGAATTGCCGCGTTAATGTTGAAATCTACCTTTTTCTTGTCGGGCTTAAAGAAGTTCCTGAAGTCGTCAATGGTCTGAGACATGTGATTTATCTGACTCATGATGTCCCTGACCGTCATGTCAAGGAACTCCTTGTTAAACTTATCCGTACCATAAAAGTATGGCAAACGCTGAACATTCAATCCGACACGGTTCAGAGGTTGACGCCACTGATGGGCAATATTATTGATCATCTCGCCCATGGCGGCAAGACGGCTCTGCTGCAGGAGCATCTGTTCCTTTTCACGCAAGGTATCCATGATTCGAAGGCGTTCGGCAATCTCATCCCGCAAGTTTTTTTCCGCTATCTCCCGTTCCCGTATTTCCTTCTGGAGCGCAGTGATTGTGGCTGCGAGTTCCATCGTCCTCTCTGCGACACGCTGCTCAAGCTCTTCTTGGGCCCGCTGGAGCGAAAAGGTCAGCTCTTCAAGCCGTTTGCGTGACTCTACGGCGTCCTGCATCAGGTTGAGAGCCGCCAGGCGGGAATTGCGCAGGCTGGCGTTGACTGTCTGCAGTTCGGCCTGGTGTTCCTCCAGGGTCTGCTGCTGTTTGAGCATGGCGGAGATCGAGCCGGCCTGCAATTCCAGTTCGGTCAAATCGGTCGCTATCAGGCAGATGTTCATGTCGTCATCATTCGGAATAGTACTGACGGCTATCTGCATGGATACTGTCGAGCCGTCGGCGGCCCGCAGGTCGCATTGCCGCTTGAACGGGCCGGTTCCGGCATCCGAAATAAGACGTTGCACACGCTGCAGATGGGCGGGCGCTGCAAAACGGGCCAGTTTGCTGCCGATGCAATCCTTCATGGGACTCTTCATCAACTCAGAGAAACGCCGGTTGCAGGAAAGTACTGTCCCGTCGACGGCCACCATCAGGGCCGCCTCGTTCATGGTCTCGTAAATCAGCCGGCAGCTGCTCTCGGACCCGGTCAGGGAGAATACCTGTTCGCCATGGGGGCCGGACACAACCAGAGCGTCCACATCGCAGTTGCGGATGGCCTCCAGGGCCTGCTCAGCCTCGTCGAGCAGCTCATCCCTTGTTTTATTGTCACCGCTGTCTTGTGTCATATCAGGCCTTGTTCTTCTCAACAATCTTTGGTTGAGGTTGCTCAATTACTCTTTTAGAAACTCAAGCAGATAGCGCGGCGGCTGGCCGGCCTGAGCACAGAGTTCGTTGATCTCGTGTTTCAGTTCGATCATGCGCAGTTCGCGTCCCACCGCGACCTTGTTGAACAGGTTTAGCTCCTCATTCAAGGATTTCAACTGTTCGCCCGTGAGCCGGATTTTCTCCTCCGAGACTTTGCGCTCGGTGATGTCCATAACCACGCCGAGCAAGCGGTTGACTGTGCCCTCGCAATCGTCAAGAAAAACGCCCTTGGTTTCTACCCAATGCAGGCTGCCATCGGGCCAGATGATCCGGTACTGCACCTCAAACGGACAGTTGTCCTGCATGCAGCGGCGCGATTCTGCCTCGACAAGCGGCAGGTCCTCTGCATGCACGCGATCAGCCCAGCGCTGATAGTCATGTTCCTCGGTAGTAGTAGTAGTAGTAGTAGTAGTAGTAGTAGTAGTAGTAGTAGTGGCATAGCCGAAGATGACCTCGTGCGTCCGTGTCCACAGGATCCTGTTGCTGGTGAGGTTCCAGTCG
>JAYTVV010000294.1:0-7605 GCA_043743795.1 Geobacteraceae bacterium | reverse complement strand
CCCGATGAAATGTGTCGTTTCATACAGCAGCATACCATCGGCGTGCTGGTAACGGATTTTGATCCGCTTCGCATCAAGCGCAGCTGGCATGATCAGGTGGCGCGGAGCGCCGCCATCTCCTGCATCGAAGTGGATGCAGGCAATATCGTCCCCTGCCGTGTCGCTTCAAACAAACAGGAATTCGGTGCCTACACCCTCCGACCCAAAATTCATCGGTTGCTCCCGGAATTCCTCCATCCCTTCCCACCCGTCTCACAACATCCTTTTCCATGGCCGTCGCCGATCAAGGAGTTCGATCTTGAGGCAACCTTGTCAGGCCTCACGGTTGACCGGTCGGTGGCAGAGATCGGCTGGCTAACACCCGGCGAACAGGGGGGAAGAGCACGGCTTGACCACTTTATCGAAAATGGCCTTGCCGCCTACGAATCAGAGCGTAACGACCCCTGCCGCCAGGGGCAGTCCGGGTTATCTCCCTGGCTGCACTTCGGGCAGCTTTCGGCGCAGCGGGTTGCGCTGGAAGTGGTACGTCAGCTGAGTACCTCACCTTCCAGCGAAGCTTTTCTGGAGGAGTTGATCGTACGACGGGAACTGGCCGACAATTTCTGCTTCTACAACAGCAGCTATGATCGTGTGGAAGGATTCCCGGAATGGTCGCAGCGTACGATTGCGGAACATCGTCACGACCCTCGGGAGTTCATCTATACGCCGCAACAGCTGGAAACGGCGCAGACACATGACCCGCTCTGGAATGCCGCACAGCTGACGATGGTTACCAGGGGAACGATGCATGGCTTCCTGCGGATGTACTGGGCCAAAAAGATTCTTGAGTGGACAGCATCGCCCGAAGATGCCATGGCAACAGCTATCGGGCTTAACGACCGCTATCAGCTGGATGGCCGCGACCCCAACGGGTATGCAGGCATCGCCTGGAGTATCGGTGGCGTGCATGACCGGGCCTGGGGAGAACGTCCGGTTTTCGGAAAAATTCGCTACATGAATTACAAAGGATGCCTGCGAAAGTTTGCTGTGGCAGACTATATCAGCAAGCACGGCTGTTGAAAAAGGGGTAGAGAGTGATATATGTTTTCCTGATTACCGCCGTCACCATCCTGGTCTACATGACCGGCTGGTTCATCGCCTCCCAGATCAAGGGTCGTAACGACATCGCTGACGTGGCCTGGGGATTAGGATTCATTCTGGCGGCAGCCGTCTCATTGTTCGCCGGTACTGTACATTCGCCGCGCGGCCTGCTGGTCTCCGGGCTGGTGCTGATCTGGGGCATCCGTCTGGCGCTGCACATTCACAGCCGTAACAGCGGCAGGGGTGAAGACCCGCGTTACCGGAAGTGGCGCGAGGAGTGGGGAAAGTGGTTCGTGCTGCGCTCCTTTCTGCAGGTCTTCATGTTGCAGGGGATTTTGCTGCTGCTGGTGGCCGTGCCGGTGATCTTTGTCAACCAGGCACCGCCAACCACTTTTGGGTGGCTTGATCTGCTCGGTCTGGCGGTCTGGCTGTACGGTTTCGCCTTCGAGGCGGTCGGAGACTGGCTGCTGCTGCGCTTCATCCGCAATCCGGCCAACAAGGGAAAGCTTATGACGACCGGCCTCTGGCGCTACACCCGTCACCCCAACTATTTCGGTGAGGTCACGCTCTGGTGGGGGATCTGGCTGATCGCGTGCGCCCCCCCCGGCGGCTGGCTGACGGTGGTCGGCCCACTGACTATTACGATCCTGATCCTGAAGGTCTCCGGCATCCCCATGCTGGAAGCGCCATATGAAGAACGGGCCGATTTTCAGGAGTACAAACGCGTCACCAGCCCCTTTTTCCCGCTGCCGCCTAAATCATAGGAGCCTGACATGCCTCTCACCCTCAAGATTTACCTTCTCTGCCTCCCGTTCACACTGCTGCTGGATTACCTCTGGCTGGCCAAACTGATGCAAGGCTTTTATGTCAGGGAACTGGGTGCCTATGCCCGGGTACGCGGCGCCACCATCATCCCCGTCTACTGGGCAGCAGCCATTGTCTATCTGCTGCTTCCGCTGGGAATCGTGCTGTTTGCCCTCCCGCGAGTTGATCCGTCCCAGCTAGTGGCTTCGTCATTGGGATGGGGCGCCCTGTTCGGTTTCGTTGTCTACGGGGTCTATGACATGACCAATATGTCCACCCTGGAACGCTGGCCGGTCAGGATGGTCTGGGTCGACATCTGCTGGGGCTGCTTCCTCTGCGGGGTCACGACCTGTTTTGCCACACTGGTTGCATTATTGTTGAGGTGAAGTCTTGAATGGACAAAAATCTGTTTAGATGTTAATTTATAGTAACAATTATTTTTTGTCCAGGACAAAATATGGGAACCTCAACCCTGTATTCCATCACCGAAATCGAACAAGAAACCGGCATCAACCGCGACACACTGCGGGTCTGGGAACGCCGCTACGGTTTTCCTGTACCGCTGCGAAACCAGCGCAGTGAACGTCTCTACACCAGCCAGCAATTGGCCAGACTTCGACTGGTCAAACAGCTTCTGGACAGCGGCATGCGTCCGGGAAAACTGGTTTTGCTGGATGACCAGCAACTGCGGCAGCTGAAATCACAAGACGAAGTTACTGCAGCGGTTTCAGCCGACGTCGTGACCATACTGGAAACTTTGACCAATGGGCCGCGCTTCGCACTGTTGGCCCAACTTGAAGTGTTGCTGCAGCAGCATGGCTTACGAGGCTTTTTAACGGACGTGGTGGCGCCCATGAATCTGGCTGTGGGAGAGGCCTGGTTTGCCGGAAAGATCGGCATCTTTGACGAACACCACTACGCCGAACAGGTGCGAAGGGTATTGACGACTGCACTTGGCAGCCTGCCGCCCGGCTCGGAGAACCTGCGGGTACTGCTGACGACCCTGCCGGGAGAACCACACGGCTTAGGTCTCCTGATGGTGGCCTGCATGCTCTGCATGGAAGGGGCACAGGTGCTGCTGATCGGCGTGCAAACGCCGCTGGAGGAGATCGTGCGCGGCGCGGTTGAAAACCGCTGCTGCATTGTAGGGCTATCCTGCAGTGCACATATGGGCCGCCGCATGATTGCCTCTCAGCTCGTAAGGCTGCACAAGCTGCTGCCTGAGAATATATACATCTGGGCCGGGGGCAATGGAACCCGTTCGCTCAGCTTTCTGCAGGAGCGTATCCACCTATTCAGCGATCTGAGCCAGATTCCCGGCGCGCTTCAGACCGAGCGGAACAGGGTTGCTGCCGGATAAAACGAGAACCATCCCCAACAAAGCTGACAACCTACACAAGGAGCTACAACCATGAACCTTTCCGAACTTTTCGACCATCAGGGGCTGGGGGTCATGTCCACCTCTTCCTCGGACGGCAAAGTCAACAGTGCCGTGTATGCCCGGCCGCATGTCATAGATGAAGCGACACTTGTCTGGGGCATGACCGACAAGCGCACCTACCAGAACCTGACCCGCAACCGCCACGCCGCATTTCTCTTCAAAACCGGCGGCCCCGGCTTCAACGGCGTGCGCCTTGCTCTTGAACTGATCAGGACAGAGGAGTCGGGAGAGTTGCTGGAGACCATCAAGGCCAAAACCGATGAAATTGTCGGGCCGGGAGCCGGAGCTGCCGTCACCCATGCGGCCTGGTTCAAGGTCGTTGAGGTCAGACCATTAATTTGAGGTGGGGATACCAGGAGCATCATGAATCTCTACGAATTACGCGTAACAACCATTGATGGACAGGTCCTGACAATGGAGACCTACCGGAGTCAGGTACTGCTGATCGTCAACGTCGCCAGCAAGTGCGGTTTCACCGGCCAGTATGCGGGACTGGAGGCACTCTACCGACGTTACCGGGACAAGGGTTTTACCATCCTCGGCTTTCCCTGCGACCAGTTCGGCCACCAAGAACCGGGGGCGGAGGCGGAGATACAAAGCTTCTGCTCGCTTACCTATGATGTCACTTTTCCGCTTTTCGCCAAGATAGAGGTCAACGGCAGCGGGACGCATCCGCTCTACGCACACCTTAAGAAGGCCCAACCGGGGCTCTTTGGCAGCGAGGCGATCAAGTGGAATTTCACCAAGTTTCTCGTCAATCGGGAAGGAGAGGTGCTGAAACGCTACGCCCCGAGCGACACGCCGGAAAAGATCGAGGATGATCTGAAGGAAATCATGGCATTGTCACCCGGTGACACATGAGAAGATTATTTCCACTTATTTTTGCAATTGTTGTAGCTCTTCCGGTAATTGCCTCAGGAGCTGACTTCAATTACAGCCACTATGAGGCGGTTCTGAAGGGTCGTATGAAAACCGGTGTATCAATCAACAACATTCGTCTTAATGCCGTAGATTACAATTCCCTAGCGAGTGAAGCAAAGCAGACTGGATCCGATTACAACATCCTCCTCAAGGAACTGGCGGCTTTCGATCCGGATACGTTGCAGATCCGGGAAGAGAAGATCGCCTTCTGGGTGAATGTGTACAACATCGGTGCCATAAAGACCATCATCGATCACTACCCGGTCGACAGCATCAGGAGCAAAAGGATCAACTGGCTTGGACAGCCATGGGGTCGCAAGGTGCTATCCGTTGGGGGGAAAGAGTACTCGCTTGCTGAAATCGAGAATAACATCCTGTTGGACGGTTTCAAGGATTTGCGAATCCATTTCGGCATCAACTGCGCCTCGGTTAGCTGTGCCGACCTGCTTGCTGTTCCCTATCGCGCCGCCACCCTGTTTGCTCAATTGGAAGATCAGGGACGGAACCTGCTGATGGACAGGAAGAGAGGTCTGGTTACGGATAGCGCAAAAAAATCCGTGCTGCTCTCCCAGATTTTCAAGTTCGACAAGAAGCGCTTCGATGCTGTTGGCGGGGCGCTTGCCTTCATCAGGCCGTATCTGTCGAAAGCAGACAGGACCGTCATTGAAGCTGGCGGTTTGAAGCTTGGCTATCTGGAGTACGACTGGAATGTCAACGACGCAAAAAATGCCCGATAATCCATGCAACCATTACAAATCGTCTATTGGTGGAAAATGAAAGGCACTCTATGAAGATAGCCATCATCGGCGGCGGCATATCCGGATTGACAACCGCGCACCTGCTGTGCGGGGAGCATGAAGTCACCCTGTTCGAGGCAGGTGACTATCCGGGGGGGCACACCAACACGCTGGATGTGACCCGTGACGGCAAAAACTACGCCGTGGACACCGGCTTCATCGTCTTCAACGAGCGCACCTACCCCAACTTCATCAAGCTGCTGGATCGTCTCCGTGTAGCGTCGCAGCCAAGCATGATGAGTTTTTCAGCCGTCTGTGAGGAAAGCGGCCTGCAGTACAGCGCCACCAACCTGGATACGCTCTTTGCCCAGCGCAGGAACCTGCTCAGCCTTCCTTTCTGGCGTATGCTGCTGGAAATATTCCGCTTCAACCGCGCCTCGGCGGAGCTGTACGACAGTAGTGATCTGAGTCTGACGCTGGGCGATTATCTCCGTGCCAGCGGCTATTCGCCCCTGTTCATCGAAAAGTTTCTGATCCCCATGGGTGCAGCGGTCTGGTCGGCTGACCCGGCTCAATTTTTGACCTTCCCGGCGGCGGCCTTTGTCCAGTTTTTTACCAACCACGGCATGCTAAACGCCTTCGACCAGCCGACCTGGCGGGTGGTGGTCGGTGGTTCCCGCCAGTATGTTGCGCCACTGACAGATCCATTTCGCGAGCGGATTCGCCTTTCAACCCCGGTGGAGATGGTGCGGCGCCTGAGCGACCGGATCATCGTCACCCCGCGCGGCGGTGAGCCTGAGGTGTTCGACCATGTGGTCCTGGCCTGCCACAGTGACCAGGCCCTGACGCTGCTGGCCGATCCGAGTGATGCGGAGCGCGAACTGCTGGGAACCATCCCCTATCAGAAAAACGACACGGTGCTGCACACTGACAGCCGGCTGCTGCCGTCGATCCCCAAGGCCCGCGCCAGCTGGAACTGCCTGCTCCCGCGAAGGCAGCAGGATAGTGTGGTACTGACCTACTGGATGAACCTGCTGCAGACGATCAGCGCACCGGTTGATTTCTGCGTGACCCTCAACAGCCCGGAGGCCATCGATCCGGATTCAATTATCCGTCGTCTGGTCTATCATCATCCGGTTTATTCCACTGCTGCCTTCGAAGCCCAGAAACGCCGTGACGAGATCAGCGGAGTCAACCGCACCTCTTACTGCGGCGCCTACTGGAGCTGGGGCTTTCATGAAGATGGCGTCAAGAGCGCCCTGGCGGTCTGCCGGCAGTTCGGGAAAGGGTTGTAGCCATGAAAAGCCGTATCTACACAGGCCATGTGGGCCACCAGCGTCTGACGCCGGTCGGTAACGCCTTCCGCTACAGCCTGTTCTTCCTGTATCTCGACCTGGCAGAGCTGGATCAGGTTTTTGCAGGGCGTTGGTTCTGGTCGCTGGAACGGCCCAACTGGGGCAGCTTCCGGCGTTCGGATTACTTCCATTCATCCTCACAGCCGCTCGACAGCGCGGTCCGGGATGAGGTTGAGCGACAACTCGGTTTCCGCCCCACCGGCCCGGTCCACCTGTTGACACACCTGCGCTACCTGGGATACTGCTTCAACCCGATCAGCATCTATTACTGTTTTGGGGAGGATGGCGACACCCTTGAGGCCTACCTGGTCGAGATCCACAACACCCCCTGGGGGGAAGAGTATCAGCGGGCCTTTGATGCCCGCACCACCCGCCGCAATGATGAGTGGCACACCTTCCGTCTGGACAAGGAGTTCCACGTATCACCCTTCATGCCGATGGACATGGATTATGACTGGCGCTTTACCGCTCCAGCGGAACAGTTAAAGGTGCACATGACCAGCCTGCGACAGGGTGCGGAGATTTTCAGCGCCTCCCTGAATCTGCAGCAGCAGCCGCTGAAAGGGGGCAATCTTGCCAGAACGTTGCTGCGCTGGCCATTCATGACGGCCAAGGTCATTGCAGCCATCTACTGGCAGGCCCTGTGCCTGAAGCTGAAAGGGGTGCCCTTCTGCCCCCACCCGGAACAACTTGACATCAAGAAAGGACGCTACAGCAGATGAGTCACAACGAGCAGACCTGTACATCATGTCCACAAACCGAGTCAACGGCGACCGGCATTTTTAATCAACTGGCACGAAAACTTGTGTTGAAGAGCCTGGCGCAGGTCCGGCAGGGGCACCTGGTTTTCATCGACCGGAATGAACGGCTGGAATTCGGCGAGTCGGGCTCTGAATTGACGACGACCGTGCGCATCCAGCATCCCGACTTTTACCGGCGGGTGGCTTTCGGCGGTACCATTGCAGCCGGTGAAGGCTACATGGACGGCCTCTGGAGCTGTAGTGACCTGACGACACTGGTGCGGATCATGGTGCGCAACCAGGCGGCACAGCAGGAGTTGGAGGGTGGACTGGCCAGGTTGACCGTCCCGCTGCAGCGCCTGCTGCACCGACTGAACGACAACACCCACAGCGGAAGCCGCCGGAACATCGCCGCCCATTACGACCTAGGCAACGATTTCTATCAGCTGTTTCTCGACCCGACTATGGCCTATTCCTGCGGTATCTTCGAGCATGAAGATAGCAGCCTGGAGGAGGCCTCACTGGCC
>JAYTVV010000293.1:0-9997 GCA_043743795.1 Geobacteraceae bacterium | reverse complement strand
TATCAGTTGTTTCTCGACCCGACCATGGCCTATTCCTGCGGAATCTTCGAGCGAGACGACAGCAGCCTGGAGGAAGCCTCTCTGGCCAAGTTCGACCGGATCTGCCGTAAACTGGTACTGAACGCCGGCATGCGCGTTCTTGAGATCGGTACCGGCTGGGGCGGTTTTGCCATCCATGCCGCTAGAAACTACGGCTGCCACGTTACTACCACGACCATTTCGCAGCAGCAGCACGATTTTGCGGCAACACAGATCGCGGCAGCCGGCCTTGATGACAGGATCACACTTCTTCAGCAGGATTATCGGGACCTGACTGGAGAATACGACCGGCTGGTATCCATTGAAATGATCGAGGCAGTGGGGGACCGGCATCTGCCGGAATTCTTCAGCGCCTGCTGCCAACGGCTCACAAGAGATGGCGCAGCCCTGATCCAGGCGATTACGACACCGGACCGCAACTATCATCGCTACCTTAAAACCCCTGACTTCATCAACCGCTACATCTTTCCTGGCAGCTGCTGTCCATCCCCTGGCGCCATGAGCCGGGCGGTTGCGAAATCCACTGATCTACGTCTGGTGCAGTTGGAGGATATGACACCTCACTATGCCCGAACCCTGGAAAGATGGCGCAGCGCATTCCGCTCACGATTGGACGAGGTTCGTGCCATGAACTACGATGAGCGTTTTATCCGGATGTGGGATTTCTATCTTTGTTACTGCCAGGGCGGTTTTGCCGAACAGTACACCGGGTTGCAGCAGCTGCTGTACGCCCGTCCGGATTTTCGCGTCGGGTCACCAGCTTGAATTTTGGAGGTATCCATGAAATTACCCGCCCTGCTGCTCTGCCTGACCCTTCTGGCCGGCTGTTCAACATCCCTGCCCCCCCTGAAGACCGTCGACAAGGTCGATCTCAACCGTTTCATGGGGTCCTGGTATGTCATTGCCTGCATTCCCACCTTTATCGAAACCGATTCCTTCAATGGTGTGGAAACCTACACCCTTGCCCCGGACGGCTCAATTGACACGGTTTTCACCTTCCGCACGGGAGGCTTTGACGGGCCACAGAAACGCTATAACCCGCGTGGCTTTATCGTCGATACCATCAATAACTCCACCTGGGGCATGCAATTTATCTGGCCGATTAAGGCCGAATACCTGATCACCCATCTTAATGAAGACTACAGCCAGACAGTCATCGGTCGCAATACGCGTGATTACGTCTGGATCATGGCCCGCACCCCGCAGATTCCCGAAGACGATTATCAGCGGCTGGTCAATGAGTTGCGGGAACAGGGGTATGACATGGGAAAACTGCGCAGAACGCCGCACAAATGGCCGGACAGTGACGGGAGACAACGGTGATGGGGAGGAAGCTGCTCAATGCTGCTCTTTTCCAGATAGCATGGTTTGCCGCAGTGCTGGGTGCAGCAAAGGGCATGTCGTGGCTCGGACCGCTGGTTATGGTGCCGGTGCTGGGCGTACATCTGGCTATGGCAGAAAACCGTTCGGGTGAAATAAAACTACTTGTTGCGGCGGGAATACTGGGGTTTCTGTTTGACACCGCCCTGGTTACGGCCGGGATATTTCTACCTGTTCCGTACCTGTTACCCCGTCCATTCAGTCCACCTTGGATGGTCGGGCTCTGGCTGAATTTTGCCGCAACCCTCAATGTTTCCCTGGGCTGGCTGCGCGGACGCTATTTTCTGGCGGTCATCTTCGGCGCAATAGGCGGGCCGCTGGCCTATTACGGAGGGGCAAGAATGGGGGCAACAGAAGCGCTGCCAACGACACATGGCCTATTGGTACTTATTGTCATGTGGGGGATAATGACACCGCTCCTGTTGTGGCTGGCGAATTATTTCACCCGCGAGAAGAAAATTTGATGGCGCAGAACTTTTTCGTAAAATATTTCGACGTCCTGCAATGATTCCAATTACTATGAAAAATCTGACCGCAGAGCTGACGCGGGTACTGAACGGATCTTAAGCACCTTGTACGTGCTCCCGCGCACGCTGAATCCGCCGAAGCGTTTCCTCCACACCAAGCACCATCACAATTTCACCGATCCCCGGCGCCTGAGTGCCGCCTGAAAGGGCAATTCTGACCGGTTGGCCAACCTGCCCCATTTTCCAGCCATTCTCAGTGCAGACTTCCTTAAAGAGTCCATCTGTTCCGGCAGCATCATCAGCGTGCGCAGATGAAAGCTTCTGTGTGACTGCGGCAAAAACGGCAGCCAGCTGCTCCTTGTCAAACTTTGCCAGAGCGGCATCATCATAGCTGACCGGTGCGTTGTAGTAGAATATGGCGCGATCCGCCATCTCTTCCAGTGTCTGCGCCCTTTCCTGCAGCGTGCGCACAACCGCCATCAGATCCGGCCCGTTGAGCGTTGTCACTTCGCGTGAAGAGAGGTGCGGCAGCAGCAGGTCAGCCAGACGTTCCGGATCACCGTTTTTTATGTAATGGGCATTCAGCCAGTTCAGCTTTTCGGTGTTGAAGACAGAGGCTGAACGCCCCACATTGCCGATATCAAACTTCTGAATCATTTCATCGCGGCTGAATATTTCATCATCGCCATTACTCCATCCCAAACGCACCAGATAGTTCATGAGAGCCTCGGGCAGGTATCCCATGTCGCGATATGCGATGACACTGGTAGCACCGTGCCGTTTGGAGAGACGCGCCTTGTCGGCACCAAGAATCATCGGAACATGGGCGAATTGCGGCACGGGGAAGCCAAGTGCTTCGTAGAGCTGGATCTGGCGCGGTGTATTGTTGACATGGTCATCGCCCCGGATGACCGTTGTGATGCGCATGCTGGCATCATCAATCACCACGCAGAAGTTGTAGGTCGGTGTACCGTCGGTACGCTGGATGATAAGATCGTCCAGCTCACCGTTCGGAAAGGTAATGGTACCCTTGATCAGGTCATCAAAAGCGGTGACTCCGCCCTGCGGCGCCCGAAAACGGACGACATACGGCTGATCATCTGGACAGCCGGTTCGTTCACGGCAGGTGCCGTCGTACTTGGGCTTACGCCCTTCCTGCATGGCCAGTTCGCGTTTTTCGTTCAGCTCATCACTTGTGCAGTAACATTTGTAGGCTTTACCAGCAGCCAGCAGCTTCTGCACATACTCTTTGTAGAGCGGAAACGAATCTGACTGATAAAAGGGGCCTTCGTCCCACTCCAGGCCAAGCCACTTCATTCCTTCCAGAATTGCGTCAACAGACTCCCTGGTGGAACGTTCCACATCGGTATCCTCTATACGCAGGATGAATGTACCACCCTTATTTTTGGCTAACAGCCAGTTAAAAAGTGCAGTACGGGCACCACCGACGTGAAGATATCCGGTTGGGCTGGGGGCAAAACGGACGCGAAGTTCAGACATTGAATAACTCCTTTAGCTATGCAGAATGTGCCGCGGCACTATAGCATTCCCGGCTATTCCGAAAAAGCATTTTCTGTCGGCCAGGAGGTACAATTAGCTTTGACAAAACACGGCTCAGCCGTGATAGTATGCCACAAAACACCGTTCTGGAGGCCGGCAGATGCAGACCATAGATTCGCTGATCAGGGAAAGCTGTCAAAAACAGAGCGACCAGCCGGCGCTGCGCTTCAAGCGTGCGGGAACATGGCACACCATGACCTATGGTGCTCTGTGGGAATTGTCCGACCGGATTGCCGCAGGCTTGATCAAGAGCGGTTTCACTGTTGGCGATCATGCGGCACTGCTGGCACCTTCATCACCACAGTGGGTTGCCGCCTACCTGGGGATTCTCAAGGCCGGCGGTGTCGTCGTACCTATTGACAAGGAGCTGAAAGCGGCGGAATTACGGCACATTATGACCGACTGTGATGCCCGTTTTGTCTTCACGGAGCCACCCTGCCTTGATGTAATTCTGGAAATATTTCCGGACATTCCAGCCCTGGAATACATTGTGACACTTACTCCAACCGCTGCCACCGACGCAGGATCACATGCGGTACCGGTTGTGGACGCTCTGATTGAAGAATGGCGCGAACTCGTCGCCGCTGTAGAAATGCCCGTTGCCCGGTGCAGCCGGATGGAAGTGCTGGCCCGTCAGGCATACCGTATTTTATGCCCTTCCTGTTCTGAAGCAGGCACGGCAACAGAACCGGTCGATCCCTTTGACCCGACGGAACGAATCCGCAGCAGGCTCACCCGCGAAGGCAAATTTCTATCACTGAATGTGCTTTGTCATACTGCACCGCTCCCTGAAAAGCCGCGAGCCGAGACCGATACGGCGGTAATCCTGTACACATCCGGAACAACCGGACGCTCTAAAGGCGCCATGCTCAGCCACGCCAATATAGTCTCCAACATCAAGGGAGCCGCCGCACATTTCCAGCTCGACAACAGCATTCATACCCTGTCGTTTTTACCCATTAATCATGTTTTCGAACAGGTCTGCGGAGTACTGCTGCCGCTTTCGCTGGGAGGGCAGATTTCCTTCTGCGAATCTCTGAAAAAGCTGGGAGAGAATCTGGCTGAAGTCAAACCGACCTTCTTTCTGGCCGTTCCGGCCGTGTACCGAATGATCCTGGACCGGGTCATGAAGAGTATTAACGCAAAAAAACTCTCTCAGTTGCTGTTCTCGATGCCGCTCACGCGCCCGATTGTAACCTCGAAAATACGGCAGACCTTTGGCTCCGGGACCATTTTCATCAGTGGCGGGGCCGCACTTGATCCGGCCATTGCCGAGGGGATGACGAAGTTCGGTTTATCAATCTACCAGGGGTACGGTATCACGGAAACGGCGCCGATCATCAGTGCGGAACAGCCGGGAGCCAAGCGGCTCGGCACCATCGGACGCCTGCTGGATCAGGTTGAAGTACGGATTGATGAGCCGAACGATGAGGGAGTGGGAGAAATAATTGTCAAGGGCCCGAACGTCATGCAGGGGTATTACAAAAATCCCCAGGCCACAGCAGAGGTACTGACAGATGGTTGGTACCGCACCGGCGACCTCGGCCTTCTCAGTGCTGACGGTTTCCTGACCATTAGCGGTCGCGTCAAGAACCTGATTGTGACGCCTAACGGTAAGAACGTGTACCCTGAAGAGGTCGAAAACGAGCTGCTCAAAAGCCCGTTCATTGCCGAAGTGATGGTGTATGGCCACCGGGTCGGCACATCCTCCGAAGAGATTCACGCCGTCATCTATCCGGAGCAGGAAGCACTTGACATTCAGTGCCGCAGTGACGGCAACTGTCCGATGAGTGAAGCCGGCGTTGAAGCACTGCTGCGGGTTGAAGTCCAGAAAGCGTGCAAGGGTCTGGCTGATTATAAGCGGGTCCGTAAATTCACGATCCGCGAAGATGAATTTCCCAAGACAACGACCCGCAAAATCAAACGGTTTGCCGTGGAGGCACGTATATCAACAGGGCAATGAAAAACAATGGGGTCCAGCTTTGACTCAGCCGTAACGACACCCCTGCCAACTGCCACGCTTTGTCAATTCATTGACGATTGCGTACCACATTTGGTTATTCTTCAGCCCCCACTGCGGGGCAACGCATATATCCAGCGGCGCTGAACCGTAGAGACGCTGAATGGTTATTCGAGGCGGGAGCAGCTCCAGAAAATCAGCCACTGTTGCGATGTATGCCTCCAGAGTCAGCGGAGTAAACTCTCCCCGGCGGTACAGTTCTGCCAACGCGGTCCCTTCCACAGCATGCAATTGATGCAGCTTGAGCGAGTTGATCGGCAGACTGGCCATCAAATCCGCTGTCTTCAGAAACTCTGCGGCACTCTCCCCCGGAAAACCATGTATCAGATGGGCACAAATGTCAAAATTTCGACCGGAAGCACGCTTGACCGCTCCAATAAAATCATCCAGGGTATGCCCACGGTTGATTCTCGTCAAAATTCCGTCATCCATTGATTGCAAGCCGAGTTCCAGACAGACATATTTAGTGCGGGCAATGTCCGTCAACAGTTCGAGAGCCTCATCACTGAGGGAGTCGGGACGGGTCCCGACCGAAATGCCGACCACATCAGGATGGTCGAGAGCACGCTGATACAGATCGGACAGGAGTTCTACCGAGCCGTAGGTATTGGTGTATTTTTGAAAATAAATGATAAATTTTTCGGAGCCGAGACGGATGCGGTGATAGGACATGCCGACCGCCACCTGCTCCTCAAGCGGTACGACTGCTTGCGTCCCCTTGGGCGAGAACGAAACATTATTGCAGTAAATGCAGCCGCCGGTTCCTTTGCTGCCGTCACGATTGGGACAGGTGAAGCCGGCATCCACATTGACCTTGCTGACTCGGCAGCCGAAGCGGCGACGCAGATAATGACCGTAGGAGTTGAAGTGGAGTTGTGGGTGAAGTCGTTCGTCAGGAGTGTTGGGCATACTCTTCAATCTTTTTCAGCAGGGATGCGGCAGCGACACAAGGGTCGGCGGCGGCCAGTATGGCCGAAATTACTGCGATGCCCTGTATAGGGGCGGACAGCACTTCGCGTATGTTGTTCTGTGAAATTCCACCCAGGGCAATAACCGGTATTTTCAAGGCAGAGGCCGTGTCAGCCAGTTTTCTGACACCACACGGCTCGCCGTACGCCGCCTTGGAAGCGGTAACATACACCGGGCTGAACGTTATGAAATCGGCGCCATCTTCCTGGGCACGCAGAGCTTCATCAATGACATGAGCCGAGTAGCCGATGACTTTATCCCGCCCCATCAGACAACGAGCGGCAGCAACAGGCATGCTGTTAACACCGATATGAATGCCATCCGCACCTACCGCCAGAGCTATGTCTGCGCGATCATTGATGATAAGGCGGGCATCATATTCAGCCGTAAGTTGCCTCATCTCCACCGCCAGGCGGTACAGTTCCGCACCGGAGAGATCTTTTTCACGCAATTGAACTGCCTTGACTCCACCATCAAGTGCCTGGCGCACCACATCTGCCAGCGGTTTACCGCCGGTCTGATGACGATCCGTGATCAGATAGAGACTAAAATCAGATTCCTGCGCCAAGGTGGAGAAACTCACCCAATCAGGCCGTCCAGCGGGCTGGAGGCATTGGCGTAAAGCTTACGGGGTATCCGGCCGGCTTTGAACGAAAGTCGGCCGGCGATTACTGCCAACTTCATTGCTTCCGCCATGGCGATCGGATCCTGTGCGCCGGCAATAGCGGTGTTCATGAGAACTCCGGCACAGCCCAGCTCCATGGCAATGGCGGCATCAGATGCAGAGCCAACACCGGCATCGACGATAACGGGTACGCTCACGTTTTCCAGAATGATGCGAATATTGTACGGGTTGCGGATACCGAGGCCGCTGCCGATCGGAGCACCCAGCGGCATGACCGCTGCACAACCGATGTCTTCCAGTTTTTTGCAGACGATAACATCATCACTGCAGTACGGAAGGACGGTAAATCCCTCGGCTACCAGAATTTTTGCAGCCTTGAGCAGCTCTTCGTTATCCGGGAACAATGTTTTTTCATCCCCCAGCACTTCAAGCTTGACGAAATCAGACATCCCCGCTTCGCGGGCCAGGCGGCACGTACGCACCGCATCATCAGCGGTATAACAGCCAGCGGTATTGGGAAGCAGGGTATATTTTTTCAGGTCAATGTAGTCGAGAAGAGATTCTTTGCTCCGGTCAAGATTCACCCGTCGTACGGCAACGGTGATAATCTGGGCGCCGGATATTTCCAACGCCTGTGCGGTCTGTTCAAAGCTGGCATATTTGCCGGTGCCTACCATCAGCCGCGAAGTGAACTCCCGTCCGCCAATGATTAATGTGTCCGCTGTCTGTGTCATCGCGCTATCCTCCGCCAACAAAATGAACTATTTCGATTTTATCGTCATCTGAAAGCAGCTGTTTTTCATAGTTCGCCTTCGGAACAATATCAGCATTCAACTCAACAGCCACCCGCTCCCGGCTGATCCCGAGCTGAAGCAGCAGCTTCTCGATCGTTGCCCCACCTGCTATCTCTAAAGAATCACCATTCAGTACAATCTGCATATCAACCTCCGCAAACAAAAAAAACCGCAGCAGCGGCTTGTTTAATACATCAGTCGGTCGCGCTTCCCTACGCCGGCATTACCCGGATCAGGTACGAAGGGTCGCGGCATATACCGCTCTCAGTCGAAACTCCCCCAGCTTTTTGCCAAAGTAGATGATTGCCGCTTCCCTGTCAATTCAATTTTAGTGCATCAGAATCAGTTTCCTGCGTATTTCTGCCGGAATATCAGTTCCTTAACGCGCGCACCCCGCGTACACCGACTCGATGCTCATGCATGCAGACGCACGTGACATTTTTTCACAGTAATCTCCTATCTCATTGAAATTTTCGTATATTTCTGGCATGGTGCTGTTTCTTACCGGATGTATTGTTTCTTCTCCATCCGGAGCCAAGGGGCGTGCAGCGTGGCAGACAAACGGGATATCAGGCGTATAAGGAAACGCATTTCAATCCGGTTCGGCATTGATGACGCCATCAGGGTCGCCTTTACAGAAGATGTTTCAATGACCGGTATGTTTATCAAGACACCTAACATCGTCCCTCCCAACTCAAAGATCAAAATCGAGTTTATGCTCCCGGAAGGTGCCAAGGTTGAACTTGAAGCCCGCGTCATGTGGGCGAAAAAAGTGCCGCAGAACCTCTTTCATCTTGTAAAAAAGAGTGGCATGGGCGTTCGTTTTCTGAAGTTCTATTCCGGTGAAGATGCCTTTGATGATTTTTTCGAAAGCATCGCTACACCACTCTGATTAGTGTAATTATCCTGTTTGTCAGGCCGGTGCGGGAGACTCTGTCATGTGCAGAAAGATATTTATAGGAGCGACAGGACAACATTGCGGGAAGACAACCATCAGTCTTTCATTGATGCACCTGGCGCGCAAAAAATATGCGCGGGTCGGCTTCATGAAGCCGATCGGTCCCAAGTGGGTTGAGTTTAACGGCACGATAGTTGACAAGGATGCTGCCATGTTCTCCACTGTTTTCGGCGTTGAGGAGGATATTGCGCTCATGTCTCCGGTAACATTGGCCCCGGGAACAACCCGCCGGTTTCTTGACGGAGACATAGAACCGGCAACGCCGCGCAGGGCAATCCGGGTGGCGTGCGAAGAATTGGAAAAAAAATATGATTTCCTGATTATCGAGGGAGCCGGTCATGGCGGCGTCGGCTCAGTTGTCGGCATGAACAACGCCCAGATTGCCGCTGAGCTGAAAGCACCGGTTTTACTGGTCACGGGTGGTGGAATCGGCAATGTTATCGACGCCGTCGAACTGAATCTGGCGCTCTATCAGCGGGAAAAAGCCGACGTGCGCATCATAATGGCCAACAAACTTGTTGCAGAAAAAAGGGCTAATTCGATCGGCTATTTGCAGAAAGCGTTTGCCGGCAGCGGCATGATGATAACGAGTGCCTTTGATTACCTTCCCACGCTGGCAGACCCGAGTTTGCTTCATGTTTCCGAGCTTCTTGGTCTGCCGCTTAACGGTGATCCGGCTGAGCAGAGACGTTTGTGCCACACGATTCAACTTGGGGCGGCTTCTTCACAGATAGTTATTGATCATCTGGAAGCATCGACCCTGCTGATTGTCACCAGCTCACGGGACGAACTGCTCGTAACGGCTTCGTCTCTGCATCACATTCCGGAGTACAAGGCACGCCTTGCCGGATTGATCATAGCCGGTCATGTGCCCGTTTCCAGCATAACTCAGCGAATTCTGGATGACAGTAACATCCCCTATATCCGCATCAAAGAAACGTCGTCGGAAATTTTTTACCGTTTGCGGGAGCATGTATCAAAAATCGGACCGGAAGATATTGAAAAGATCAATCTGATCAACTCGATTGCAGAACGTTATATTGACTTTGATGCCATTGATGCAATGATCTGATCGACCACTGTATCTCGCATCACATAAAAGCACAAAAAGTTCTTGACCTTATAGAGCATTTGATATTTATAGAAAAACAAACAACACTCCAACGGGGTTTGCATGATTGCAGT
>JAYTVV010000292.1:0-1755 GCA_043743795.1 Geobacteraceae bacterium | reverse complement strand
TGGGTAAGGCTGGTAGTGCCGCCGGTCAGGCAGGACATGACCGACTGCTCCAGTGGAAAGGATGCCACTAAGTGGGTCTTGAAGACGTCATTGTAGACCATGGGAACATCCTGCCAGCGGGTGATGTCGCCCGGTTTGACCTTCTTGATGTCGCAGAACTCGCGGAAGATCTTGTTGGTCTCGTACTGCAGTGCAAAGATTCGCATGCTGTAATCGTTGAATGCCGTATCACTCAGTTCTGCATCTACGCCGGATTCGATAATGGTAAGTATTTCTTCTGTCAGTTTGTGGCTGATTTCGTTACTGCTGGTAGGCATGTCGCAACTCCTTTTCTGGCAGTCTAACAAAATACTGAAGATGCATTGATAAAAGTCATCATTTATTTAATCTTAAGCAAAAAGCGTGCCTTCATTTGCGGGTCTGTATTTGCACGCACAGTGGCAGTTTTCTGGGATCTGGGTGCATACGTGATTGTGGTTTGCATAAAAAAAGACGTAGTGTATAAAAAATAACCAAATAGCAGTAAATCTTAAAAAAACAGTTAACCGCCGATAAAGACGGATACACGTGGATAAATAAACAGCTTAAAGGTTCTTATGGTTTGCCCTCAAAGGTGAATCTGTTTTTGAATATAAATCCTGGTTTTCTCGCTTAGAAGCGCCTGCTTTTGGCTGCGTTTACGATGTGTTCGGCGGTTCAAATGCCGTTTATGGGATAAATGATTAGAATGCGTGCGGGTAAATAAAAAAACCCCGGCAGTTTTTGCCGGGGCGGTAGTTTTCAAACCGAAAGTAATCACTTCACTTTAACACCAATATCATCACCGACGAGCGTGTTTTCCAACGCTCCGGTCTGCACAATGCCATCCGGTCCTGCTGAAATTATCCAGACACCATTACCCTGGATTTCAAAGTCGGCAGAGTTAATAATATACTGATTTCCCCATGGATCTGATTGATATGATGTCAAGTAGGGACCCTTCCAGCCTGTTGAAGCTTGACTTACAGGGTTTGGGTAGCAGTTGTTGCTATTCGTAGTGGGATTCTCCTGAAATAGTAAGTTGTATCTCAGAGAGGTTGTTATGGCTGCCCACCCTGCTCCTGTAATTGACGGGCTGTTACCATCAGAGTTTAATATAGGTATAACGGATGCGTCTCCCCCGTTTGCAGGCGAATTGCACGGATATGTGCCGGCACTAAAACTAGGCCATTTGCCAGTATCTTTACGGAATGCGAGAACTGCTGTTGCTGTTGATTTAACGTCTGCTTGAGCACGCGTAATTCTTGACTCATCGATTTGGTTGAAAATCATCGGCACCAGAATCCCAGCTAAGATAGCGATGATGCCGGCGACTACGACTACCTCAATCAGGGTGAAGCCTTGTTTGTTGTTTAACTTCATGTTAGCCTCTTTCAAATGAATTTAGGACATATGATAAATGACAAATTGAAATTGAAAATAAAGTTATGTAGTCGTATACACCTCTATATTAGTGTTGTAAAGAGCGAATACAACAAATGTGCTCTATTTGCATGTCTATTGTGAACAATAAGTGAGTAGAGGTGTGAGAATATATGCCTCCATTGGATTTCGTTTGGGTGTCATCACCTGATACATATGCGCGGCACTTGATGGACAAAATTCATTTTTATGATTTATCACAAGTGTCCGATCATTTAATTGAATAGATTCAGCTGGTTATTAAAATCGGTGTTGTTGCTTCTGTAATCTGTTTCCGTAAGTAGTTGAATAAGG
>JAYTVV010000291.1:0-15955 GCA_043743795.1 Geobacteraceae bacterium | reverse complement strand
ACAACGGTAAGGTTCGGAAGGAAAATATTAAGCTTACCCTGCCTAGGAAACAATAAGGAGTTCCGTATGAAGTTGAACAATCAGTCATTAAAACTTGCGTTTATAATATTTTCTATATTAACGAGCTGTTTGGGTGCAGTGCCGGAAATCGCTGTTTCTGCTGAACTGCTGGGTACTAAAACGCTTTCCAGTATTGAATCTGTTACTACATCAGGTGAGAGTTCCTCCACTGACTTGACTATAAAGCTGACTTCTCCGGCTACCTACACAAGTTATAAAACTACATCACCACTACGACTTGTTATAGATTTATCTCAAGTAACTGAAGGAAACATTTCTGCACCGATTGTTATTAATAAAGGGAACTTTAAGACGGTTACTGTTAGTCGCTTTGATACTGATGCAGGTGTGTTGAGCCGAATGGAGCTTGAACTTGTCCGTGATAGTGAAGCTGTTATTTCTGTACTGCCAACTAATCCAAACGAATTGAGAATATCGTTTCCTGCATTAGCAGACAACACAATTCCTTCAAATAAAATAGATTCATCCTCCAACCCCTCTGTCTCCACAGAATCATTAACAGCTGTGGTTGTTCCTGCAGTAGCCACTGAAAATCAAGTTCCATTGAAAACTTTGACAGCAATTTCTGTCAGTAATAATGTAATAACGCTCGCTCTTGATGGCGTCATCAGTGATTTTAAAACGTTCAGACTTAATAAACCTGAACGATACGTTATTGATTTGCAGAATGTAAAAAGTGGTTTATCAACCCGATTGCTGCCATTGAATGCCTCTGGAGTTGCCTCCGCAAGAATTGGTCTCTATCCGGATAAGGTGCGCGTTGTTCTTGATGCAGTAAACGGCAACTTTCCTGAAGCCGTTGCCACTAAAACAGATACAGGAGTGGTTATAACTCTTGATGTAAAACAGTTTGACGAAAATATGAATACCAAGCTGACTTCTACACAAGTTCATAAACCTGCTGAGAAAATAATTGCATCTCATTCAGAGGTCGTAAGGCCGCCTGCTGTTAAGCAGGCAGAGTTAAAATCTGTGGTTACGCAGATACTGCCCCCGGAAGTAAAACCTGAGGTAGTAAAACAAGCTGTAACAGATAAATCCTTACTGAAAGAATCGTATAAATCAAAATTGCCACCTGGGGTCTCTGCAGTAGAAATGATTGATTTTCAAGTAATTGACAACTCTTCGAGAGTATCAATCAAAATGAACGGAGATATCAACACTGATAAACCGGTTAAAACATCCGGGTATGTTACGTTAACAATTAAAAATTCTTTGTTGCCTAAAAATCTTCAACGCTCACTAGAAACCCGTTCATTTATTTCGCCGGTGTTACGCATTACACCACTTTCTGTTAAAACAAAAAAAGGTACTGATACAAAAATCCGCATTGCTACACGCGTTTCTGCTCCTTTTGAATATAGGCAGGAAGGCGACATGATTTATATTGATTTCAAACATCCGGATGGATTGTCTGGGGAAAAACTCATACTTGAGGCAACTGAGCAAAAAAATAAGTCAGTTCGTCAAAAAGCTGTTCCGGCCTCAGATGAGGAAGTGTCATCTGACCTTTCTCCTGTATTAGAATCTACCAGCAAGCAGCTTAGTACTTCGCGCAGCTATAAAGGGCGTAAAGTAACTTTGGAGTTTGCTGATGCTGAAGTCAGAAAAATATTTCAACTTCTTTCTGAAGTAAGTAACAAAAATTTTGTACTTGCTGATGAAGTCACTGGAGCGATTAGTTTGAAGCTCGTTAACGTTCCGTGGGATCAGGCTCTTGATATTATTCTTGATACGAAAGGCCTTGATAAAAGAGAAGATGGAAATATTATTCTTATAAAGGGCAAAGGCAAGTTCAAATCGCAGGCAGAGGAAGAGCTCGATATAAAAAGGACACAATTAAAAAGTGAAACCATTTACACCGAATATTTCCCCGTGAACTACAGCAAGTCTGGAGATATGAGGGCATCAATTGAAGGGCTTATCACTGCAAATACCGGCAAAGTTAGTGTAGATGATAGAACTAATACTCTCATCATCTCTGCAATCAGATCTGATATTGATAGAATTAAAACGTACCTGTCAAAAATGGATGTTCCTGAACGCCAGGTTATGATCGAGGCAAGAATAGTTGAAGCGTCGTCTACTTTTACCCAAAACCTTGGTGTTAGTTGGGGCGTACATTACCGCGATGGTTCGGCCGCATTTTTAGGAATTAATACATTAGATAATAGTTTCGGAGGATTAACAACTCCTGCTGTAACATCAGGTCAAAGCGGCCTTGCGGGAACTAATATGGGTATTTCATTTGGTAGGCTTGCAAGCAATATTCAGCTGGATATGCGCCTTAATGCGGCGGCAACAGCTGGCCTCATAAAGATCGTTTCTACTCCTAAAATTGCTACGTTGAATAATAAAACTGCAAAAATAACTCAAGGTCAATCTATACCATATCAAAATACAACTTCTACAACAGGCGCAACAACGCAATTTGTTCAGGCGGTTCTTTCACTGGAAGTTAAACCACACATAAATGCTAATGGCACAATCGGTATGGAAATTAAGGCGACAAATAACTCTGCAGGCGCAGGTAATCCGCCACCTATAAATACAAAAGAAGCAACGACAGAAATGTTGTTGAAAGATGGAGAAACAACCGTAATTGGTGGCATTTATAAAGAAGATGAAACTCAGTCTGAAGACGGAGTACCATACTTAATGGATATTCCCTTTTTAGGACGGTTATTCAAGTCATCTGAAGTAAGGAAAATTAAATCTGAACTTTTGATATTTATTACTCCACGGATATTGAACTAATTGTATACCAATGGATGCCATTGCCAAAAATATGTTAACTCCTCAAAAAAACCTCAAATGGGAAGGCTTTCAGAAACAAACCTGTCAACACTTCGCCGATGAAGTCTTTGCCCAACCCTCCGCTTCTTCACAGAATAGTACTTATACTCCTGACTTGGGGGATATGCATCATACGCACCTGAAGGCCAAAGCCTGCTGCGTGTACATTTATGATGTGAAACCTCGCATTGCTGACAAAGCTGTTTTTTTCGATTCACAAATAGTCGCTACACGCAAAATTATGAATAATAATTTGTTTTCGTTCCGTCATCTGCTGTGACTAATTTGAATAAATGTACAACGAACTGAATTCTCTCTGAGGGAGTTGAATATGAAACGAATATTATTATGTATGGCATTTAGTTGTGGTTTTCTGGGCTGTGGAAGTACTGATGGGGCGTTAAATACCTCAACGGTTACTGCGACAATAGATACTCATGTTCTTGATTCAGATGTTGTCTCCTGGGTTGATGCTGCCGGTGTAAAAGCTACAGCTTGTGTAGCAACAAGCTTTCGTACCACCCCCGCTGCTGATTCGGTGAATTTGACATTTGTTTCAAAGGCAGCTTCGGCTGCCACTACGACTGGAACGACAACGACCACTGCCGCAACCGGGTTGTCAGTCCGCATCGAATCAGCAACTATTAATTACACTCCAGCAAATTCCGCAACACCTGCAATGGCCTCCGAATATCAGGCAATAGGCACGACAATTGCCAGTGGCGGTACTGTAACATTACCAATAAGGGTTGCAACACACGAGCAAAAAGCACTGTTACAGTCAACTCTTGAGTGTAACGGACTTACTTATAAATATTACACCAACATTATTCTTGATATTACTGAAGTCGGTACAAATAAGAAAACAACCGTAAATACATCTTTGGACCTTAGGTTCGCAGATTTTACCGATAAATAAAAACTAGAGTACATACCATTGTTGATTGTAATTATTTTCAATTCAACGTTAATTAGCACGCTTACCGCTTTAAGGAGATCATTTATGAACGTTCGACACTTATACAGGATTCTAATTACTCTGTTGCTCTGTGCATTTGTTCTTGCAGCAGGGTGTTCGGGTGCACGACAATCTGAACTCTCAGGTGTTGACAATACCGTAAAAGGTAAGCGCACGGCTAAAGTGCTTGATCAAGATCAGTTAATTACTCATGCGTCAGGAGATCCAGCGGCATCATTGGCCGGTGATCAGGCTACGCCATCAGTTGCTTTTTATGATGTCGTTGGTACCATGGGAGTATATCTCTCTGTATATACTTCATCGAATGGCAATACGACTGAAATACATGGAGTTGTATGTCAAGGTGCGGGCAGTGCCAGCACCTCATCGCTTTCATGCGGAGATGACAAGATAATATCAACCTCCTCATTGCAGCCGCGCCAGTCTCAACCCAAAGTCGCTTTTGATTTGAACAGCAAAAAATTCATGGTTGTGTGGGTACATTCCAGTGGGTCTCCTACAGGAGCGTACAGCCAGATCTATGGCAGTGCGGTTACTATTAACCCCACTACTAAAACCTTCACCAGTACCCCGGCCACATCCGTTACTCCTGATCCAGATGGTTTCTATTACACCTATCAGTCTGATCCTGAAATTGTGTATAACCCGGCACTCGACAAATTTGTTATCAGTTGGCTTGATACGAGTGCTGCAGATGGTAACAGAGAAATCAACAGAGCTACTGTGACCCGTCCATGGAAAAGCGGTGATGTAACTTCTGTAAATTATACCGGTACCGGCACAATTGCTTCCGTCGATTCCATAATCAGCGCATCAACAGGCACGGTGCTTGCCCCCGCTAGTTATTTAATAACCGGGCTCAATTCTCAAGCCGTCTCAATAACAATTCAGCCTGGTTCACCTATTATTGGTCAACAAGGATCACTCACAATAAATTACACCGACAGTAACGGAGTTAAAGATAAAAAAACCAATTCTTCTACATGGGTAGCCGGTGATTCAATTACTTATTCCAGCCTGGGAATAGCCAAAGAGAATGCCTCAAACATAACAAAAATGTTTCGGGAAGGTGCAACGGATCAATTTGGAAATTCCACCAGTGGTGTTCCGGTAACTTCTTTCACTGAGACTTTTAATGATTTCCCCTTCAATCTATCTTCAGTTTTGACAATCAATTCAGGCTCAAATGCAATTGGCACATCAAATCCAATTACAGTCTATACTTTTGCCAATAACCTTGTCGTTGACACTGTCAAAGGTTCCAGATGTGACAACTCAATAGGCCCTGTCATATCTGTGCCTCAAAGTATGGTGGGCGGCAGTCTTATAAGAAGTACAGAAATTGGAATTAATTTTATAAAACCCGTTGTTGCTAAATCCAATTTTCAGGAGCCTTCTGCAATTACTTCGAGCGGATCTTCCGATAGTGGTTCCAGCTTTATGCAGAATTTTACGCTACAACTCAATGAATCTAATCCCAAAATAATAGTAAATCCTTCAACCGGCCAGTATGATGTTGGTTGGAGTGGAAGTGCTTCAGCATTTTCTCTGGTTGTGTCGTATGCGCCTGTTGGAACATCCACCTATTGTACGTACGGCTCAGCATCCTACACAACTACTGATAATGATGCCGGTAAAACTAAAATTAAGGTTCGTCGCAATAGCGGTTTTGGCAGCGCAGTTACCTATTCATATGGGACAGGCAATGCATCAGGACTTACTTCAGCCGTTGATTCGAATACAAATAGAGTTCTTTTGGCCTGGGAGGACGACCAACAAATAGTTGGCTCACTCTTTGATATATCCAGTTTTACGCAATACGGATCCTTAATTCCAATTTCAACAATTGCTGCAGGTGTATTGAACAGCCCAAGAACGTCTCCCAAAGCAGCATTTGACAACGTAAACCAGAGATTTCTTACCGTTTGGGAGGATGCCAGGAATCAAAGTGCCAACCTTTCCAATATCGATATTTATGGGCAGTTTATTGATCCTCAAGGTAATTTGAGTGGTGGCAATACAATTGTTACCGTAGCACGTGGTAATCAACTGGCACCCGCTATTATCTTTGGTAACGCTCAGTTCAGAAAATTCCTGGTTGTTTTCAAGGATGGTCGCGACCCATCTAATTCCGATATTTATGGTCAGATGCTGGAATATTCAACAGCACCGCAACTTGCTCTCTATACCAAAGACTCAGCTGGTATCGTTACACCGCTGCTTAATGGCGCGCTCGATTTCGGTACCATTTCAGTTGGTTCTGTGCTCGACAAGACTGTAATTATACGAAACGATGGTAACACCAACCTGACAATTCTTACAAACGGTATCAACGACCCAGCCACGCCATACTCATTCTTGACGCCAAAACCCGTTACTATCAATCCTGGTACGCAATATGAGATGATAATCCGTTTTGCGCCCTTTGCTTCCGGTTCCTATGCTGATCCTGACCCCGCTAAAAACTTCTTCATGTCCATCAATTCAGATGGTGGCAAGGCAATTGTCTATTTTAGTGGTTCCGGTTCCGGATCAAATCCACTCAGTATAAACACCAGTACCTTCCCGGATGCAAGTCCGACAACGCCAGCAACCACATATACTGCTCAATTGTCTGGTTCCGGTGGTGTGTATCCCTATACGTGGGATATTACCGGGGGGGAACTGCCAGCCAGTTTATCGGCAATGGTTACAGTAGTGAACGGCAAAAAAGTGCTACCGGCGAATATCTTTAATGCGCAAACCGGTACGATAACGTGGCAGCCATTGGCTGCGGATGTCAAGACAACTGCCTACAATATACTCGTGACGTTAACTGATAATAATTCGCCGAACAGTTCAACCTCCCGGATAATTCCGTTAAAAGTCGGCAGCATCAGTATCAAGGAACCTACCAACACGCAACTTGCGAGTTGGGGTATTGGAACAGAAACGACTCCCGGTGTTTTCACCGGAGCAGATTATTCGCTTGCCGGAATGCAGTTTAAGGCATCTACAAACAATGTAGTCTCATCAAATTATAACTGGACGGTCAGTAAAGGAGCATTGCCAAAGGGCATCGTGTTTGACCCGGTAACAAAGGGTTTGCTAACTGGCATCCCTGAAGTCAGCGGTACCTTTACTTTTACTGTAAGGGCAACTGATCCCACTGATGCAACATTGTTCGCCGATTTGCAATATAGCCTTACAATCAACCCTCAACCGGTAATTTTGACAACCAGTCTCCCCCCAGGCACACTTGGAGGTGCGTACAATTTTGCGATTACCATGACAGGTGGTACCGCACCTTTCTCGTGGTCAATTTCTCCTGGATATTCAATGCCTCCCGGCCTTGTTTTTTCCAATGGTGTTATCAGTGGTACTCCGACTGCAGCCGCCACGTATAAAATATCCGTCTCTCTAACGGATGCTACTGGTACTGTTGCCAAGTTTCCCGTCGATATATCTACTGGTAAAAACGAGCTGTCTCTGCAGATCAACGCCGGGCTTGACATAACAACACCTACATCTGGGACCAACAGCCCCAAAATGGCGACAGCAAGTTCATATTATTCATTCGCTTTCGCGGCAACTGGTGGCACAGAGCCATATACGTGGGATGTTGTCGCAGGAACTTTGCCGCCTGGCCTCACGCTGCAACCCGGTAGTGGCGGTTTGTCGGGTATCCCTGATGCCAATGCACCAGGCAATTATTCATTCAATTTGAGAGTGAGGGATAATTCCGGTACATCGATCACCAAAACTTACAAAATAGTTGTAGCACCGCCACTGAATATTGGGACAAGTACACTTGCAGCCTGGACTTTAAACACGGGTGGTTATAGTCAACAGCTGGCTGCAGTTGGTGGCGCAACACCTTATAGCTGGTCATGGCAGGGGGCTTTGGTGCAGGTTGTTTCCGGCACTACAACGATCCAGCAGCGCTCCCAGCTCCCGGCAGGACTTATTCTGAATCCGACCACAGGACTGATATCGGGGACTCCGACGACGGTTGGTGCGTTTGAGATTGATGTCACACTGACGGACGTTAATTCGGCAACCATTACTAAGAAATTGACCTTACAGGTTAACGATCAGTTGAAGATTACCACGTCATCGCTTGCCGCAGGAATTGAAGGTGTTTTATACGTTCCACAACAAATAACGTTTACAGGTGGTACTTCGGCATATACGTGGACGTACACCGGAGTTCTTCCAGCCGGACTTACCTTCAACTCAGGTGTTATAAGTGGAATTCCAAACGCTGGTACAGCAGGTACCTATCCAATTTCAGTGACGGTAAAGGACGCTGCTAATGCCTCATTTACCCAGTCGCTGTCAATAACAGTAGCACCGCCTCAAAGCTCTACTTTAAGTATTACCACCGCATCTGTTGGAGATATGAAGACCAATATTCCGGTCAGTTTTACATTACTTGCTTCAGGTGGAACGGTTCCGTACTCATGGAAAGTGATTGGGGGAGCATTTCCTGCGGGAATTGCCTTGAATTCAGCAGGTGGCACCATCGCTGGAACGCCAGGTCAAGCAGGTAACTACAGTGTTGATATCATGGTTACAGATATTAATAACAATAGCGCAGTAAAAAATTACTCCTTTGTGGTTAGAGACCCGTTTTTAATTACGAGCTCTGCCTTAAAATCATGGGATAAGGATTTGGTTGGTTATGTTGATACACTCACTGCAACAGGTGGACGCATACCGTATCTGTGGGATATCATAGATGGCACTGGTGCTGCGATTGCTCCCGTTGCTCTGCTGGGTGTTCCTGTCCCCGGTGTGACGGGTCTGTATCTTAATCAAACAACGGGCGTGATCAGTGGTACACCTACAGTCGCCACCGGGACCTACAGTTTCACTGTCAGAGTTAGTGATGCCGCAACTCCAAAAGAGGCCGTGCTTAAACAGCTGTCAATAACAATAACATCTTCAATGACGATCAGCACAACAATACCATCAATGGTAAAGAGTGCCGCCACTAGCTTTACGCTGACAGCTATTGGTGGTACTGCACCCAGAATTTGGAGTAGTACTGTGTTGCCGGATGGATTGTCACTTGCGCCCAATACCGGTATCGTCAGCGGTACGCCTTCGGCAGCTGGAACATATGATGTTGTCTTTACTGTGACTGACCAGACTGGTCGTACGGCAACACTTCCTAGAAGTATTACCGTTGATATACCGGGTACAACAACTCCTACGAATAACAACACTCTTGCTTTTATTGATCAGCAAAGAGTTCCGTTGGCTAACAGCACGCTTATATTTGGGTCGGCCCTGCCAGACTCAACCAATACAAAGCAATTCAGTTTATACAACAGTGGATCGGCCCCCATAACAATTACAAAGGTGACGGTATCCGATTCTAGTTTTGCAACAAATTTGCTCGTTGGAACTATAATTCAGCCGGGGATCACAAATGCTCCCGTGATAACAGTGACTTTTATACCTCAAATAGTTAAAAACTATAGCGCTACGGTGACAATTGAAGATTCATCAGGTGCTACAAGTATTCTTAAACTTTCTGGTTCAGGATCTTTAAATACAGGTGGTACAGGTGGTACTGTAACGACAGGAACCAATGTGGCACCGTCTGCATCAAGTACCGGTGGCAAAAGCGGGTGCTTTATCGCAACAGCTGCTTATGGTAGTTACCTTGACCCGCACGTCATGGTGTTGCGTCACTTCCGTGATGACGTATTGCTTCAATCAAAGGCAGGTACCGCCTTCGTCAAGTTCTACTATCACTACAGTCCGCCAATCGCAGATTATATTGCTCAGCATGATGTACTGCGAATGTTGCTTCGTTTTGCACTTACCCCGCTCATCTTCATGGTTAAGCTGGGCTGGTTTAATCTGTTATTCGCCTTCTTGGCGGGATTTGCAGCCATTCGTATCATGAATCGGAAAGTGAGCGTTATGAAGGTAGCTATGATCAAATCACAAGGAGATTTATAGTAATGAAAATGGCTCGAAATATTGTAGCAGCCGTTTTAGTAACCGGGATGTTGGCTGGATGCAGTGTCGCTCCCACAAAGGAGAAGGTTACGGAAGCTCTGAAGCCGATTATGCCTGCAAATTTCACTGTTAATTCAGTTGAGAAACTGGATGCAATCAAAGATATTTTCGAGGTTGTGGTTGTTATAGATCAACAGCCGACGGTCATTTATATGGACAAGAATCTTAAACATGTTATTTCCGGGAGTATTGTGGAGATTGCTTCAAAGAAAAATCTTACCTATGAGACCCAAATGAAGAACAAGCCTGCAGGACAGGCCCAAAAAGCTATTCAGCCACCGCCGGTGGCTAAATAATATTTTAAAAAGTTGTATAACAGGCAACAAAAGAGGGCGCATTATAACAATGCGCCCTCTTTTGTTGCCTGAATATCTGATGTTGAAATATTAGAAGCTGACCGCAGCTTTCACAGAGTAAATCGGACGTATCGCATATTCAGCCTCAAGCGTGACACCGATCAATGGTATGGGAGAAATTTTTACTCCGCCAAAGACACGTGGTACAGCGATATTTTCTTTTTTAAGATCGGTTGAAATGGATTTCAAATGGCCTTTTGCTTCACTGTTAATCCACATCATACCTGCACCGGCATACGGAGTTAGAAAAAGGATGCCTTTGCTGATTGACGCGTCAACACCGTATGTCTGCAGTCCCAGGTCATTGACACCATCCAATTTCGTATACGTAGCACGGACTCCAACGGCTGGAGTTGCCAAGGTGCCGTCAAGTATGGCTTTGCTAATCTCCGCACCATACAGTTTGATGTTGCTGTTTGGAACGTAGGAGTACATTGCACCAATATCAATGCCAAAAGGAAGTCCCTTGCGGGCTCGCAGTTTGGGAATCATGATGAACGCCGGTGCATCTTTGTTGAAAGCAGCATCCCAGTACGTGCTTTTTGTGTCAATACTGACGGCTGATACTTCGCCTCCGATGTCAAATCCGGTAAGTCCAAGCGGTTCAGCCGGAGCCATGTTCCGGTAACCAAGTGCTGCTCCGGCCTCTTTACTCAAACTCTTGAATTCCCCTTGACTGATGGCTGTAATAAAGTTGATGTCTCTTGCCAGTGCCGGTGAAACTGCAAGAGTTAGCGCCGCCGCAACCACTCCGCACAATAATGTTCGTTTCATGATACCCCCCTGAAATTTAATTTAAGACACTGTATCAAAGCAGAGCCTGCGGGTCAATCTTCTCCTGCGTTTGCTGTCTGGAGCGCACTGCACAAGGATAATTTTAGTTTCACCCGTTACCCTGCTGGTATATACTCCGGACGCTCTTGCCGAACCAGCTGTTATATAATGGAGAACTGTATGGATATTCACCGCCTCAGAATTATTAGTCCCATCATTTTTGTTGCCGTTCTCATGTCATGCGCTTCTCTCTCCGGATGCTCCAAAAAAGTTGAAAAACCGAAGGGACGTCCACCCGCTCTGGTTATTACCGCCACCGTGTCTCAACAGAATATTCCGGTGCTGATTAAAGCGATTGGTAACATGGAGGCTTCAGAAAGTGTGGCAATCAGGTCGCAGATAAGTGGTGAGTTGATAAAGGTCGGGTTTCGCGAGGGACAAGAGGTTCAGAAAGGGGCGTTGCTGTTCCAGTTTGATCCCCGCAGTTATCTGGCTGCGCAGGCAAAGGCAGAAGCTTCTCTGTCCCGAAACCGTACAATCTTGAAAAATGCCCGTAAAGATTATGAACGCTATTCACAACTGGTTAAAGATGGCATCGTTACTCAGGAACAGGCAGATGGGTACCTGACGAAAGTTGAAGCGGCTGCTGCCGATGTTGCCGCCGATCAGGCCGCTGTTGAAAGTGCCCGCACGCAATTGTCGTTTTGTACTGTTACGGCTCCGATAAGCGGACGTCTGGGAGGGCTGCTGGTTGATCGCGGCAATGTCGTCAAGGCCAATGACACCGTGCTGGTAACTATCAACAAACTGGCTCCAATTAATGCTTCACTTATGATTACTGAAAAAGATCTGCCTACCCTTAAGCGTCAAATGGCCGCAGGAAAAATGACGGTCACTGCCGAAATTCCGGGAGGCGCGGGTCAGAAGGAAGTCGGCATCGTTACGTTCATTGATAACAGTATTGATGCTGCCACCGGTACGATAAAGGTTAAGGCCTCGTTTGATAACGTAAAAAAACTCCTCTGGCCCGGACAGTTTGTTAATCTTGCCATTACGCTGGCAGTTTTGGACAATGCTGTTGTGGTGCCAAGTCAGGCAATTCAGACCGGGCAGAAAGGGCCGTTTGTCTTTGTCGCTGCCGCTGATGGTTCCGCCGAAGCTCGGTCGGTGAGTACCGGACCGGTTTCACAGAATGTGACGGTGGTAGAGAAAGGACTTCACGCCGGAGAACAGGTGGTAATTGATGGCCAGATGCGGATCGTTCCCGGCGGGAAGGTCGAGATCAAGCGGCCGGAAACACCGGGAGGAGTGAAACCGGGAACGGCTTCATCCAAACAGGATCAATCGGGAGCCACCGGTAAATGAATCTTTCCGAACTTTTCATAAAACGCCCGATCATGACCAGTCTCGTGATGCTGGCGGTCATGATTTTCGGTCTGTTTGCCTATCGATTGCTGCCGGTGAACGATCTGCCGAGTATTGATTTTCCTACTATTCAGGTGCGTGCTGATTTGCCCGGAGCCAGTCCGGAAACTATGGCGTCATCAGTCGCAACGCCTTTGGAACGACAGTTTTCAACGATTTCCGGGCTTGATTCCATGACCTCCACCAATGGTCAAGGCATTTCGATCATTACCCTTAAATTCACTCTGGATAAGAGCATTGATTCCGCTGCACAGGATGTACAGGCTTCGATTTCAAAGGCGGCCAGGCAGCTGCCCCCTGATATGCCGACACCGCCATCATATCAGAAAGTTAACCCGGCCGATCAGCCGGTTCTGTATCTGGCGCTCAGTTCTACAACAGTGCCGCTTTCTGATGTCAACGAATGTGCCGATACCATAATAGCTCCCCGAATTTCCATGATTAATGGTGTTGCTCAGGTCCAGGTTTTTGGTTCGCAAAAATATGCGGTGCGGGTCCAGCTTGATCCCAAGGTGCTTGTTAGTCGAAAAATCGGATTGGACGAAGTGGCTGCGGCGCTGGCAAAGTGGAACGTAAACCTGCCGACCGGAGGCTTACAGGGGGATAAACAGGCATTTACAATCCAGGCATCCGGCCAACTTGTGGATGCCGAGGCGTTCAAATCCGTGACGGTTGCCTATCGGGGGGGTGCACCGGTGCGTCTCTCGGATATTGCGATTGTTTCCAATAGCGTTGAGAATGATAAAATTGCGGCATGGTACAATACGAAGGGAATTTCTACCCGTGCAATAGTACTGGCTATCCAGCGCCAACCGGGTACAAACACCATTGAAGTTGTGGACAGCATCAAGCAGCAGATGCCGGGATTTCGCAGCCAGTTGCCCGCTTCTGTAGAACTGAACACGCTTTTTGATCGTACCGTCACGATTCGTGAATCGGTGGCAGACGTCAAATTTACCCTGCTGCTGACGGTTGCGTTGGTCATTCTGGTCATTTTTCTCTTTCTGCGCAACCTTTCCGCCACAGTCATACCAAGTCTCGCACTGCCGCTCTCGATTATCGGAACATTTGCGGTGATGTACGTATTGGGATTTTCGGTCAATAATATAACACTGATGGCATTGACCCTATCGGTTGGTTTTGTCGTCGATGATGCTATTGTTATGCTGGAAAATATTGTCCGGCATATGGAGCATGGCGAATCTCCACTGGCAGCATCGCTGCGCGGTTCGAAAGAGATTGGCTTTACCATCATTTCAATGACGATCTCACTGGTGGCGGTCTTTATTCCGGTGCTGTTTATGGCCGGGATGCTGGGGCGAATGCTCCATGAGTTTGCCGTCACCATCACCTTTGCAATCCTGATCTCGGGGATTGTGTCTCTGACGCTGACACCGATGCTCTGCAGCCGCTTTCTCAAACCGCCTGCAGAACAGAAACACGGCCGGCTTTACAATGTTATGGAGCGCTTCTTTGACGCCATGCTGCATGCGTATGATCGCTCGCTCCGGAGCGTCCTCCGCTTTCGGCGCACAACGGTTGTTATTACGCTGGCTATGATGCTGGTTACCGGTTGGCTGTTTACCCGGATGCCGATGGGATTGCTGCCCGCAGACGATATCGGGGCGTTGTTTGCGATCACCGAAGGGGCACAAGGAATATCGTTTGATGATATGAAGCGACAGCAGCAAAAGTTGGCTGATATTGTGCTTCAGGAGCCGAATGTTGAAGCGTTTATGTCGTCGGTCGGTTCCAGCGGCAGCAGAGTCGGCTCCAATAGCGGCTTCATGTTTATGAAATTGAAACCACGCCATGAGCGAAAACTGAACGCAGACCAGATAATTCAAAAGCTGCGTCCCAAAGTAATGGCACTGCCCGGCATCATGATGTTTATGCAGAATCCTCCCCCTATCCGTCTTGAGGCGACACAATCAAAAGCCCAGTACCAGTTTGTACTGCAGAGTCCGGATACGGAAGACCTCTATAAACAGGCATCTGCCTTTGAACTGAAGGTTCGCGGTATGCAGATGCTGCAGGATGTCACCAGTGATCTTCAAATCAAAAATCCGCAGGTAACCCTGCAGATTGATCGCGACCGGGCAGCTTCTCTGGGTGTTTCTGCCGAACAAATTGAGGAAACGCTGTATTCGGCCTACGGCTCGCGCCAGGTTTCAACAATATATTCGCCGAATAATCAATATAAAGTGGTGATGGAACTGGAACCACAGTATCAGCAGGACCCGAGTGCACTCGGGTTGCTGTATGTACGTTCATCAACCGGCATCCTTGTACCGCTTGCGTCACTTGGGGCGCTCAAAAACAGTCTTGGACCGCTTTCGGTTAACCATCTCGGGCAGATTACCGCAGTGACGATCTCATTCAATCTCAAACCGGATATTCCGCTGGGAGATGCAGTCGCAGCAATCGAGAAGGAAGCTAAAAATCTGCCAGCGTCTATAACGACGGGCTTCCAGGGAACAGCCCAGGTATATCAGGCGTCAACCAAAGGACTTGCTTTGCTGCTGGTTATAGCAATAGTGGTTATCTACATCGTACTTGGTGTGCTGTATGAAAGTTATGTCCATCCGCTCACTATTATATCGGGTTTGCCATCAGCCGGTTTCGGAGCGTTGATCACATTGCTGATCTTTGGCAAAGATCTCAATTTATACTCTTTTGTCGGCATAATAATGCTGATAGGAATTGTGAAAAAGAACGCCATTATGATGATTGACTTCGCTCTCGAAGCACAGCGGACTGAAGGCAAAACGCCGGTAGAGGCGATTTATCAGGGATGTCTGGTGCGTTTCAGGCCGATTATGATGACCAGCATGGCGGCACTTATGGGAACGCTTCCGATTGCTATCGGATTCGGTGCAGGGGCGGAATCCCGCCGGAGCCTCGGCCTTGCCGTTGTTGGCGGTCTGGTGGTGTCTCAACTTCTGACGCTCTATATTACTCCGGTGGTCTATTACTATATGGACCGATTGCAGGCACTTGTCGTGAGACGTTATAAAAAACCTGTAGAAAATCGGCAATCTGCCGATTGATAATAGGCGTACACACTGCAAAATCCAGAGCACTGTTTGAGGGTAGGGCGTGGCGAAAACTGTAGAGATAAAAATTCCGGATGATATTGAATATCGCGTTATAGGCAATGGCTTCGGTCTGCTCATCGCTTCGGCCGGTCTGCTGGCGGGAGAGATGGTGCGCCTGCGCAGCTTCGATTACTGGCTGCATGATATCGTCCCTCTGCTGCTGCTGAGCTGGATGGGACTCAGGATGTACCGGAACTTCCTGTCGACTCTCACGGCGTATCAGGATGTTCCTCCTGCAGTCGCTCGTGACCGGCAAATACGTGAAAGCATCAAGTCGGAACAGGTCGCTGTTGCCCAGATTTCTGCCAAAACCGGCTATACCGCTGAACAGGTCGTCGAAGAAGTAGCCAAGCGTATTGAGGCCAAGAAAGCGGACGCCATGAAAAAGAATAAATTTACTAACTGATTGAAATTATGTCTGAACCAAAGAA
>JAYTVV010000290.1:0-10713 GCA_043743795.1 Geobacteraceae bacterium | reverse complement strand
TGAACTCCTATACCGTGAGGTGCCAGATCCTAAGTCTGGTGCGTCTGCCAATTCCGCCACTCTCGCATCTGTCTTGAACCATGAAACGATTGATCATGGTTGCTGCTTACCAAGTAAAAAAGAAAGTGAATATAAGTGATGATTGTGTATAGGTCAAGAAATTATTGAATCCTGTTCGGTATACGCCACAATTTGTTATCCACCAGCCAATTTAATATTGAATCCTCGAGCAAGCAACTCAGCTGACAACGTGTCTCTATGATCTCCCTGAATTTCAATAACACCATCTTTAACGGTGCCGCCGCAGCCGCACTTTTTTTTCAGTACGCCCGCCAGTTCTTTAATCTGTGAAGCGGACAGCGGTATCCCGCTGATAACAATAACAGTGCCGCCGCCCCGCCCCTTGACTTCACGTCGCAGACGTACGATGCCGTCATTCTTTTGAGTCGCCGGTTTCTGTACGGGGCTGTTCTGCTTTATTCGTCCCGATTCTGTTGAATATACAGGAATGCTGTCGGACCAGTTTGTCATTTTCCCCAGTCCCTCGCATATCTGAAATCACGGTCAATTGTACGATTTGAAACTTTGGCAATGACCGGAAGGCGGCGCTTAAAGTGGGAGTTTTGAATCTTGGAATAAATTGAGTCAATAAACTCCGGCTCAAAACCCGCAGCGACCAATTCCGTCCTTGTCAGCCGCTGATCTACCATCCGGTACAGAAGCTCGTCTACGTGGCGGTACGAGAAGCCGAGCTCTTCTTCGTCAGTTTGCCCTGCCCAGAGATCGGCAGATGGCTGCTTCTCGATGACCTCAGACGGTATTCCCATTGCAGCGGAGAGCTGCCAGACTTGACTTTTATAAATATCACCAATAGGGTTCAAAGCTGAAGCCATGTCTCCGTAGAGCGTGCCGTACCCGAGCAGCAGTTCGGTTTTATTGCTGGTGCCGAGTACCAGAGCACGCAAAAGTGCTGAATGATCGAACAGAATGGTCATTCGCTCACGGGCCATCTTGTTGCCGCGCCGCATATTATCAGCATCCGGAAACATATTGAAATAGGCGTCCACCATAGGTGTAATCGGTACAACCGAGAAGTTGACTCCGCAGGCATCTGCCACCAATCGGGCGTGTGCTTCACTTTCCGGGTTACTCGATTTGTAAGGCATGCAGACTGCGTGAACGTTTTCAGGACCGAGTGCTTCAGCGGCGATAAAAACAACCAGTGCCGAATCAATCCCGCCGGAAAGCCCCAACACCGCTTTGCTGACGCCCACTTTACAAACTTCATCTTTAACAAAGCCGACCAGAAGCTTTCTCAGCAACTCCGTATTGGCTATCAATCCAGCCATCACAGCCCCCTTTCACATGAGATGCGATCCAGTTCCTGCATCGTCACAAACAGATTTTCGTCACGCATCATCGGAGAAAAAATACGTTCCCGCCGTAGCGCCCCTTCATCAACAGCTGCTGAGACAAAATCTTTCTCTAACAATGCTCCACGCACGATAGATTCACCAGAGGGTGCCACGTATTCCGAGCCTCCCCAGAAGTTTACCCCATCTTCGAAACCGACCCGGTTGCAGTAGAGGACCCGGCAGTTGAGAAACATCGCAGTGGTCGAAGTCAGCTTTTGCCACGCAGCGGCGGAGCCGAGGGAGTCGCCGTCAATACCGCGAGCCGGACTGCTTGACAGGCAGATCAGTGTCGTTGCACGATCCATTGCAAGAATATAGGAGGCTGACAGATGCCACATATCTTCACAGATCAGCATGCCAAAACGGCCATACCTGGTGTCGAATGCCCGAAACGAGCTGCCATGCGCAAGGTACCTCTGTTCATCAAACAGGCCATAGGTCGGGAGATATACTTTACGGTGCAGATGGCAAATGGCACCATCTTCAAGGTACAAAGCCGAGTTAAAAAAAAGATAGTCGTTCGTCTCTTCAACAAATCCGATCGCAATAGATATTTCTCTGGAAAGCTCGATGAGTCGCAGAATTTCGGGAGAGTCAATCCGCAGCGCCACTTCGGGCACGAGATCCTTCAAAAAATAGCCGGACAGTGCGAGTTCCGGGAAGACGATCAGATCGGCTCCGGCTTCCCGCGCTTTCACAATTTGCCCTTCAATGGCTGCGAGGTTATCGGCAACGCAGCCAAGCTTCGGTTTTATTTGAGCAAGAACAGCGGTGAAATCCATGGCAACTCCTTTTATTAATATGCCAGATCGAATGCGTTTTTGATGTGATCGATGGCATGCAGGCCGTCAGTATGCAACAGAATGGCTATTACGTCAAATCGTGCGTTGGTGTCATGCAGCCTGTTTTTTGATAGCCACGTCAACGCCGCTTTGGAAATCTGGCGCTGTTTGAAGGCGGTCACCGCCAGTTGCGGCACACCGTAGGAAAGCCCCCTTCGGGCTTTTACCTCGATAAACACCAGACTCTTATCCCCGGGGTCACGGGCGATAAGATCAACTTCGCCCCCCTTGCAGCGAAAGTTGCGCTCCAGAATCCGGTAGCCGCCTGCGATCATAAAATGTGCGGCAACCTCTTCACCCAACGCCCCTGTCCCTTTGTTACCGGTGACCGGAGGAGCAGCAGGAGTTTTTGTCATGAGGTTTTTGAAGAGTTTCACGGCGGTGCCCCCTGCTGATATAGATGCCCCGTGTGCGGAATGGATATGATGAGCAATGTACTTCTACAACCACAGAAAGTCCATCCTTTGATTAACTGACGAAATATCCCTACGGAGCAGCCGGCCACCCTGTTTTCATCTCGGAATTTCTTGAGTTTATTAACTAATACGACTATATTTTGCACCGCTCTATTTTTCCTCAAGGAACCGCTATGAAAGAACCCCAGCAATCACTCGGCCTGCGCACTCTCGAAGACATCAGCTCCATTATTCTCCACTCACATGACCTGCAGGATACTCTCGACAATATCGTTACCCTGGTTGCCAAACGCATGGGGAGCGATGTCTGTTCGATCTATCTGCTGGAAAATGATGGAGAGACACTCACCCTCAAAGCCACCAAAGGGCTTTCAAAAGCATCGGTCAACCGTGTTGCCATGAAGGTACATGAGGGACTAACCGGTCTTGCCATTGAAACCCGTGCGATGGTCATGACTGATAACGCGCCGTCACATCCGCGCTACAAATACTTCAAGGAAGCAAAAGAGGAACGTTTTCTCTCGTTTCTGGGATTACCGTTATTCGAGCATAAGGCTCCGATTGGCGTTATTGTCGTACAGACACGGGAAACCCGCACGTTCAGCAACGATGAAATCAGTATTTTGCGCGCCATTACCTTTCAAATCGGCAGTATCATTCATACAGCACGTCTTCTTGATTCGATTCAGCACAAGGAACGGGAACGGGCCTGGTTCGAAACGGAGCTCGCCAAAGTCCGGAATGGAAACGGCTCCGATGAGAAAGCGACATCCCCCCATGCCGGGAACAGGAAGCAAACACCCGTATCCAAAACAATGGCTGGAACAGCTGTATCAGCAGGTTTTAGTCGGGGCAAAATATACATCCTTGATCGTTTCAATGACAAAGTGATCAAGCTCGCCAAAGTTGATTCACCATCCGATGAACAGAACAAATTTCAACAGGGCATTGAAAAGGCCAAAATTCAGACTATCTACATGGAGAAGCGGGTCAGCGAGACACTTTCTGCCGATGATGCCGCCATATTTCATACCCACCTGATGATACTGGAGGACCGGAGTTTTTCTGCCAAGATTTCTGATCTGATCGGACAGGGACTGGGCGCTTCCCGCGCTGTTCACGATGTTGTCCAGCATTACATTCAGGCGTTTTCTGCCATGGAGGATCCCTATCTGCGGGAGCGTTCGGCGGATATGGAAGACATCGGACGACGCGTCATCGATGCAATTGAGGGCAATGAGTCACGTGACGTAAAACTTAAGGAGAAGCGGGTACTCGTGGCTGACGAGATTTTCCCCTCTAATCTTGCGATGCTTGATCCGGATAAAATTCTCGGCATTGTAACCGAAAAGGGCAACGCTTATTCCCATGCCGCCATCATGGCAAAGTCCCTCGGCATTCCTGCTGTGCTTGGTGTGCAGGGGATAATGGCTGCCGCAAATGTTAAGGACGAGATCATTGTTGACGGCACTTCCGGGCACGTCTATCTCAACCCTAATGTGGCCATTAAAAAAGAGTATGTGCGCCTCGAACAAGAATACGCCGGCCGAATGAAGGAAATGGAAGGTCTTCGTGATCTGCCGGCGGTCACCACGGATGGCATTGCAATCACGTTGAGTGCCAACATCGGTCTGATTTCAGACGTCCGGGTTGCGAATCTGCATGGAGCCGAGGGTGTTGGGCTCTATCGCACCGAATTTCCCTATATGGCACGATCCGCTTTTCCCACTCGTACTGAGCAGGCAGGCATCTATCGCAAGATTCTTGAAGGTTTCCCCGGCCAGACAGTCAACATTCGTACCCTCGACATTGGTGGCGACAAAGGGCTGTCCTACTTCCCCTATCCTCCCGAGGACAATCCTTTCCTGGGATGGCGCTCAATTCGTGTTTCCCTGGAGCGGCAGGATATTTTCAGGGAGCAACTGGCCGGTATCCTGCTCGCGGCACATGCCGGTACCCCTACTATTATGTTTCCACTGGTCAGCAGCCTGGATGAAATCCGCCAGATACGGGAAATACTGACATCGGTCAGAAATGAACTGCTGCGCGAAGGCCATGACGTCCCCGGCTATATCCCGTTCGGGATCATGATCGAGGTACCGGCAGCGGTGCAGATTATCGACTATCTGATTCAGGAGGTCGATTACGTCAGTATCGGCACCAATGACCTGATCCAATACACCCTGGCTGCCGACCGGAATAATGCCAGTGTCAGAAAATATTATGATCCCTACCATCCGGCGATTCTTCACTCCATTAAACGTGTTGCCGACGCTGCCAACAAAGCCGGTAAAAAAGTGTCTGTCTGCGGCGAGATGGCAGCTGATCCTTTGTGTGCTTTGCTCTTGGCAGGCATGGGCATTCGGGAATTCAGCCTTTCAGCTCCGAGTATACCGATTGTGAAGCAGGCGCTCCGCAACAACAGCTTCGAAGCGTGCCGCCGCTTGGCACGAGCGGCGCTGGCATGCCGCAGCAGTTCTGAAATGGGACATTGCCTGACAACTGCACGAAAAAAAATGATTCTGTAGTTGTAGCTCCCCGCACGTAATTCATGGATTCGAGGTAAATGTATTTTGTACGATGGCCGACCTACATACGCCGAGATTGACCTCTCCGCACTGAAACATAACTATCAACTGATCCGCTCATCAATTCCCCGGCGCACTGAAATACTGGCAGTGGTAAAAGCTGATGCCTACGGCCACGGATTTATGGATATCAGCCGCGAACTGGAAAACCTCGGGGCTAACGCATTCGGAGTCGCTTTCCTGGCCGAAGGAATCCAACTCCGCAAAAGCGGCAGCGATAAGCCGATCCTCCTGCTGGGTGGTGTGTATCCTGGTCAGGAGCGAAAATGTATCGGCTATAACCTCTCAACGACAATTTTTACCCTGGAGCAGGCACAGGCGCTTAATCAGGCCGCTTCCGGAGGGAAGCTCTTTCGTAAGGCCCAGGTCCATCTTAAGATAGATACCGGCATGGGACGACTGGGTGTGCCATATACCGAAGTGCCTCAGTTTCTTGTTGAATTGAAAAAATTACCACATATCGCTCTCGAAGGCTTGATGTCACATTTTGCCAGTGCCGATGAACTTGATGAATCCGGTCAGTACTTCACTCGACTGCAAGGTGAGCGCTTTGCCTGGGCATTATCAGAAATCCGCAAAGCCGGCTTCGCACCTCGTTATATTCACATTGCCAACAGCGCTGCAGCGTTACTGCGAAATATCCCCGACTGCACGCTGATCAGACCCGGAATAACCATGTATGGCGCTTTACCGTCCGGCGATTTTCAGGGGAAGTTTGACCTCAAACCAGTGATGCGTCTGAAAAGCTGTATTGCCATGCTCAAATGGGTAGAGCCGGGAACGACCATCAGCTACGCCCGACGCTTTACCGCAGGTCAGCGCACCCTGATCGCCAGTGTTCCGGTCGGCTATGCTGATGGGTACCCGCGTGCACTTACCAATCGGGGTGAAGTGCTGATCCGCGGCCAACGTGCCACGGTAGCCGGTACCGTCTGTATGGACTGGATCATGCTTGATGTGACCGGGATTGAGGGCGTCGCCGTAGGAGATACCGTAACACTGATGGGAGGAGACGAACGTGGGAACTGCATTCATGCAGAAGAATTGGCGGCCTGGGCCGACACGATCCCCTACGCTATTTTCTGCGGCATCAGCAAACGGGTGCCGCGAGTATACCTGAAGTGACCTTTCTCTCCCCTGAAAATCTATGTACGCAATTGCGATAGATCTTGGGACCACGACACTGGCCGCCTCACTGCTCGACTGCGTCAGCGGCACGCGGCTAGCCGTCTCAGGAGCTCTGAATCCGCAGCGCCGTTTCGGAGCAGACGTTATTTCGCGCATGGACGCCGCCGTCCACTCTTCACTGCTCCGGCGGGAGATGACGACGCTGATTCGCATCGAACTGAGACGGATCGGGCAGGAACTGTGCGATGTCGCCGGTATTGCCTGGAGTAATATAGAGAGCATTGCCATCGCCGGAAATCCTGCCATGCAGCACATTATACTGGGACTCGCACTTAACTCGCTGGCTGCCCCGCCGTATCTGCCACTCTACACCACCGGTACACATCTGAAAGCTGCCGACCTGGAGTGGGACGGCTGCGCCGATATCTACCTTTTCCCCATGCCGGGAGGCTTCGTCGGAGGTGATACGGTAGCATTTGTGTTCGGAGCGGAACCTGGTGAAGCAACTCTGTGCCTTGATATGGGCACCAACGGTGAAATTGCGCTGATCGCAGGAGAAACGGTCTGGGCAACATCCGCCGCTGCCGGCCCCGCCTTTGAGGGTGGTAATCTCTCCTGCGGCATGGCTGCCCTGCCGGGGGCCATCAGTTCGGTACGAATTGAAGGTGAACATCTCCAACTACAGGTGCTCGGCAATGGTCAGCCTCTCGGAATTTGCGGATCTGCGGCCATTGAAACGATTACCGGGTTACTGCGGTGCAACCTGATGGAGGCCGACGGCAGACTGCGGGAAGCGGGAGAAATCGACTCGAATCTGGCAGCCCGGATGATTGAGCATCAAGAAGGGATGGCCTTTGTCCTCTACCGCGACGCAAAACAGCTGATTGTTCTGACGCAGAAAGATATCCGTCAGGTGCAATTGGCCAAAGCCGCTCTGCGGGCAGGGATTGATGTCCTTTCGGAACGATCCCGTATACGGTGTCACGCCTTGAAAGAGGTAATTCTGACCGGTTCTTTTGGTGCAGTTTTACGGGCAGAAGGGCTGAAAACGATTGGAATTTTCGACGAAAGCATGGTACAAACGACCCGTTTTGTGCCTGAAGGGGTTCTGGCGGGCATAGAAAAAATGCTTACGGGCAGAGCAGGCTACAACGAGGTTGAAGAACTGGCGCGTCGCTTCCGGGTTGTACCGCTTTCCGGGACACCGCTTTTTGAAACGCTCTTCATACGACATATTGATTTTCCACATTAATCACGTCGATTCTTCACATAATCCATCTAACAAGGAGTGCGGGCATGGCAAAGATTACCAGGGCACTGATCAGTGTCTCTGACAAAAACGGTATTATTGAATTTTCACAGCAACTGGCAGGGTACGGAGTAGAACTACTTTCCACCGGCGGCACCGCCAAGTTGTTGCGGGAAGCAGGCTTGACCGTCAAGGATGTCTCAGAGTTTACCGGGTTCCCGGAAATGCTCGATGGCCGGGTAAAAACCCTGCACCCCAAGGTACACGGCGGGCTGCTGGGAATGCGCTCGAACCCGGAACATGTTGCAAAAATGAAGGAACACGGTATCGAAAACATCGACATGGTGGTGGTAAACCTGTACCCCTTTGAGGCGACAACCGCAAAAGAAGGGTGTCATCTCGAAGATGCCATTGAAAATATCGATATCGGCGGACCAACCATGCTCCGCTCGGCTGCCAAGAACTATCCGGATGTAACCGTGCTGGTTGACAGCGCCGACTACCCCCGGGTACTTGAAGAGATGAAGACGTCTGTCGGGGCGGTTTCTTCCACAACTAACTTTGCTCTGGCGGTCAAGGTATTCCAGCATACCGCTGCCTACGACGGTGCAATATCCAATTATCTGGGATCGCGACTGACGAGCGAAGTTCAGGAATATCCGCCAACATTTACCCTGCAGGTCAAAAAAGCTCAGGATCTTCGCTATGGTGAGAATCCCCATCAATCGGCGGCTTTTTATGTTGAGGGTCGTGTCTCCGAACCATGCGTTTCCAACGCCGTGCAGCTTCAGGGTAAAGAGCTTTCTTTCAACAACATCATTGACCTGGACGCTGCGATTGAAACCGTCAAGGAATTTGAACAGAGTGCCGCAGTCATCATCAAGCACACCAATCCGTGCGGAGCTGCCCTGGCAGATTCGCCGCTGACCGCCTACCTCAAGGCGCGTGAATGTGATCCGGTTTCAGCCTTCGGCGGCATCGTCGGTTTTAACCGCACCGTTGACGCGGAGACCGCCAAAGAACTTACCTCAACATTTCTGGAGGCGGTCATCGCCCCCGGGTACAGTGATGAAGCTCTGGCCATTTTTACCGCAAAAAAGAATGTCCGCGTCATGCAGGTACCGCTTCTTGACCGGTATGTCGCCGGAGGGTTTGATCTGAAACGCGTAACCGGCGGCCTGCTGATGCAGGGACGTGATCTGGGTATGGTCAATGCCCGCGATTGCCGTGTTGTAACCGAACGTACGCCGACAGCGTCGGAATACGAGGCGCTTGATTTCGCCTGGCGGGTCTGTAAACATGTCAAATCAAACGCCATCGTGTTCTCCAACCGCGACCAGACTGTTGGTATCGGTGCCGGCCAGATGTCTCGCGTCGATTCATCCAAAATCGCTGTCCAGAAAGCGCTGCTCCCGACCCACGGAACGGTACTGGCTTCCGATGCTTTTTTTCCCTTTCGCGACGGTGTCGATGCCGCTGCCGAAGCGGGCGTAACCGCCATCATCCAGACCGGCGGCAGCGTACGCGATGAAGAGGTCATCAAAGCCGCCAACGAACACGGTATTGCCATGATCTTTACAACTATGCGCCATTTCCGGCACTGAGTCGCCGCTTCTCGTGTCATCCGAAAACAATTTGAACGAACTACAGAGGTGTACCACTATGAAAATACTCGTTATCGGCGGCGGCGGCCGCGAACATGCCCTGGTCTGGAAAATCGCCCAATCACCACTTGTTTCGAAGATCTATTGTGCGCCGGGCAATCCGGGGACAGCATCACTGGCAGAAAACCTGCCGATTACTGTCGATCAGCTGGACAAACTGCTGGCATTTGCCTATGAAAACAAGATCGATCTGACGGTCGTCGGCCCCGAACAGCCACTTTCACTCGGCATCGTCGACCTGTTTGAGGCGCACGGTCTGAAAGTCTTCGGGCCGTCGCAAAAGGCGGCTTTTATCGAAGGGAGCAAGGCCTTTTCCAAGGACCTGATGCAGAAGTATAACGTGCCGACTGCGGCTTACGGTGTGTTTACCGATCAGGCCGAAGCCGAAGCGTTTATCAACAGTACCGGAGCGCCGATCGTCGTCAAGGCGGACGGCTTGGCCGCCGGTAAGGGCGTCATTATTGCGCAGACGTGCGCAGAAGCAATTGCGGCCGTTAGCGACATGCTCAGCGGCAACGCCTTCGGCAGTGCCGGTTCGTGTGTTGTCATCGAGGAATTTCTGACCGGTGAAGAAGCATCGTTTCTGGTTGTCACCGACGGAAAAAACGTCATTCCACTCGCCAGCGCCCAAGACCATAAAGCCATATTTGATGGCGATCTGGGGCCCAACACCGGCGGTATGGGCGCTTATTCGCCTGCCCCGGTGGTAACACCTGCCATTCATGAAAAAGCCATGCAGCAGGTGATCCTCCCGACTGTGGCCGGTATGGCAGCCGAAGGACGAGCGTATCGCGGGACATTATATGCCGGCTTAATGGTGAAGGATGGTGAGGTAAAAACTCTTGAGTTTAATGCCCGTTTTGGTGACCCGGAGTGTCAGCCGCTGCTGATGCGTATGAAGTCAGATATTGTGCCGGTGCTGCTCGCCGTTGCCGATGGTGATCTCGGGGCAACTGCCATCGAGTGGCATGACAAGGCAGCTGTCTGTGTTGTCATGGCGTCGGAAGGATATCCGGGCGATTACCGGAAGGGTGATGAAATATCCGGCTTGAATCAAGCAGCGGAACTTGAAGATCTGTATGTATTCCATGCGGGCACGACGGAAAATAACGGCGCGTGTGTCACCAACGGCGGCCGGGTTCTTGGTGTTACGGCTCTTGGGGCAACGGTTAAAGACGCGATCACTGCTGCCTATCACGGCGTGTCGCGCATTACCTGGGCTGGAGTCCAGTATCGCACTGACATCGGTAAAAAAGCTCTTGAGCGTGTATAAAAATGAAATTGAAATCCTGGAGGTTACAGAATGAATACCGCACCGCTTGTACTACTAATGATGGGAAGTGAAACTGATCTTCCAATAATGCAGGAAGCGGCCGATATACTCCGAAAATTTGATGTTCCGCATGAAATG
>JAYTVV010000289.1:0-2196 GCA_043743795.1 Geobacteraceae bacterium | reverse complement strand
GCCGCCGTTCTGCTTGACGATGTCATACACGCTGGCCAACCCCAGACCGGTCCCCTGGCCTATATCCTTTGTTGTAAAGAACGGCTCAAAGATACTGGCCTGCGTTTCCTTGTCCATGCCGCTGCCGGTGTCGCTGACAACAAGCGACACGTAGTCGCCGGGTGTCAATCCGCAGTGATCGGCACACTGTTGGTCATCGAAAGAGGTATTTTGTGTTTCAATGGTGAGCGTGCCGATGCCGCCGATAGCATCTCGCGCATTTACACAAAGGTTCGCCAGAATCTGGTCAATATGGCTCGGGTCCATCTCGATCGGCCATAGATTCGCAGTCGGTTGCCAGGCCAGGTTGATATCTTCGCCGATAAGCCGGCGCAACATCTTGAGCATCTCTTCCACAGTTACGTTAAGATCAAGCACTTTGGGGGTGATGGTCTGTTTGCGGGCAAAGGCCAACAGTTGTCGGGTAAGTGCAGCGGATCGTTCGGCTGCACTTTTGATCTCTTGCATATCGTCAAAGAAGGTATGTTCCGGCGTCATCTTCATGAGTGCGAATTCCGCATGAGACATGATAACCATCAGCATATTGTTGAAATCATGTGCCACGCCGCCAGCCAGGCGACCAACTGACTCCATCTTCTGAGCTTGACTCAGCTGGAGCTGCAGTTTGTCACGTTCTTCTTCCGCCAGCGGCTTCTCCCGCTCGCCAGCCGCTCGCGGGGCAACCAGTTTCAGCAGCTCCTCGATCTGCATCTCCAGTTCAATCTGATACACCTGCATTTCGTGCATAAGGCGCTCTGTTTCATACACCGACAGCGGCGCAGCAGTGGGTGTTGTGCGGCTCTTCAGCAGATCTTCGGCACTTTGGCGGAGTGCGGCGGCTTCGGTTGTCTGGTCTGGTTTCATGGGCTGCATCTCCTGGGTCCTACAGAAAACCAACTGAATGCGATGGGTGCGTCTCTCTGTTTGTCGATCCTGACTACAGCATGTGTTGTGCTGTAACCGGGGCCGGTCGGCTACGGGGTGGAAGGGTCATCCTGGTCGCCGCCCGGATGCCCGTTAACTTCTGCCTGTAATTCCAGCGCTATCTGTCGCGTCTCAGCTACTGATTTGACACGATTTCCGGGAACGGCGGCCCGAAGCTTTGTCGTTCGCCCCAATCTGACTGCCTCCTGCGGCTTGACACTCTGGATGGAAATTATCTCGCCGCATTTTCTGCTGCTGTTGTATCGGGTAGGGATCATGTTTGGATTGTCCGTGAAGATGACTGTGCCCTGGTCGTCGGTCCAGGTATAGATCTCGGCGTGTGCCACAATCGGAAGGCAGACGAGGAATAGTGGAATAAGAATAGTATGTTTCATAAGAGTGGCGCCTTTCATGGTCATCACTGTCTCTGTAAGAGCAAATAACCGGCCAACAGGGCAGATGGTATCCGTCTCTAAATTATTACTATGAAATCATATTGTCAGCTTATGTATGTGAGTCGTGGTCAAGACGGAATGGCAGGAATAGCCGCAGTATGTGATAGAACCACAGTATACTGAGGCTTTTGGATGAGGGTGAAGCGGGAAAATTTTGGAGAAATTCGTCATATTTAACAGAATATTAGGTCGGATGGCTGGCGGCGAACCAAATTAGTACAACATTATCAATTTGAATTCTGATACAACCGATACTCGGTAACGCTGGTTATTTCGATTCAGACCCCTCTAAATTTCCTCTTAACAAGGGCGATTTCAAGGATTGAACGTACCAATCACAACCAATTACGAGACACGTGAGAGTACCCAATGGGCAAAACATCGAGTAAGAACTCTTCTGAAAAAAGTGACAACAGTCCGGCAAAAGATCAGCAGGACACAACGATTCAAAAAACTACAACCTTGGGCGATGGTGACAGGAAAAATTCACATTCGGAATCCGATGTCTGCCAGATAAAGCTGGAACTGCAAAGTGAAGAGCTGCGGCGTGTCCAGGAGGAACTTGAGATATCCCGGAACACGTTTTCCAGGCTGTATGATTTTGCACCGGTCGCGTATTTTACCTTTGACACCGGGGGAGTGATCCTGGAGGTAAACCTTACCGCTGCCACCCTGATCGGTATCGAGCGGCAACTGCTGCTAAATAGGCCATTTGTCAGTTTAATTGCCGATGCGGAAAGTAAGAGCCGCTTTGCCGGGCATCTCGAAAACGTTGTCC
>JAYTVV010000288.1:0-17750 GCA_043743795.1 Geobacteraceae bacterium | reverse complement strand
CACCTAACAGCCACAACCGCAATTATGGCAGACTTTTCTGAATTCACTGGATGGAGCGATTGTTTCCGGGGCAAATGCTATTCGCCTGACAGCGGTACTGATATCTTCCATAATATCAAGCCGCTGACTTTTTCCGATTATATGGCCGACGCACTGGTTGCTGTGCCCATCCTGCGGGGAAGATATCTTCACGACGTTCAACAAGTCGGCATAACTGTTGATGGCGATAACGGCGTCTCGGTTACGTACTACGTTCAAGACGACCCCCAACCGTTCCATATCTGCAGATAATCCTGCCAAAAAGCTCTGAAAGGGCTGACCCTCAAAATCAAAGGACCAATCATCCCGGCGATATTCCTGATCAAGAATCGTGAGGACCATCTGTTTTGTCGATTTACACGTCATTTCAGTCACTCCGTAATGACAATTACACTACCGCCGGACAACCGGCGTTCCACGCAACGAACCCTTCACCGGTCAGATTCAGAAATGTATCAATCCGCATTCTGTAAAAGTCAAGCTCACCCGCTTCTTTCAGCAGAAATGCCAACTCATAGGCAGAAATCAGGTGTTGACGATGCATATACCGATACAGCTCGGTTATAGCCGCCAGGTGACGTTCAAGGTCAACAGATTCCGGATCCAGTGTATGTGTTATAAACCATGAGCCGGCAAACGTGGTCACGATTCCTGGCCGGGGGCGCACAATATTCTGACGACCAAAGTCAATCAGATAATCCCGCAAATAGAGGTCGGCGCTAAATGCAAGCTCTGAGGCCTTTTCAGCGACCATCCCCTGTTGCTGAAGAAAAAAATAAAATTGTTTCAGAATCTGCTGGCAACGGCCATCAACCAGAAGTTCCTCTTCTATTGTGTCAAACTCGAAATCATCATGCTCAAATTCAATTTCAGTACATTGCGTCATTGTTTCAATACTCTTTCTCAAACCGGATTTAGCTCAAGCAGCTCTTTGTGAACAAAACGACCATTTTTTTGGATCAGAATATTATCGAACCATATTTCACCATCGGCAAGAATTTTAACCAAGTCCCAGTGTACGGAGGAACGATTGCCATTGTCACATTCGTCATACGCCTGTCCGGGAGTAAAGTGAATTGAACCGAATATTTTTTCATCAAAAAGGATATTACGCATCGGCTGGCGGATTCCCGGATTGACACCAATCGCAAATTCTCCAACGTAGCGGGCCCCCTCGTCAGCATCAAGAATTTTGTTAAGGGCGGTACTCATGCCGCCCTCAGCTGTTGCTTTCACAATTTTTCCGTCTACAAATTCGAAGCGGACGCCGTTATATTCCTTACCTTGGTATATACTCGGGCAGTTGTAGCAAATATGACCCTGTACAGATTTTTTGACCGGAGCGGTAAAAACTTCACCATCCGGCATATTGAGCCGACCATCGCATTTAATGCCTGGCAGACCATCAATACTGAAACGTAGGTCGGTGTCCGGTGCCAGGATTCGTACCATTTTTGTTCGGTCGATCAGTTTTTTGAGTTTTTCCTGTTTCTTCGACTCAGCTTTCCAATCGATACAGCAGGCGGAAAACAAGTAATCTTCGTATTCGTCCAGACTCATGCGCGCTTCCTGAGCGGCAGCATAGGTCGGATAACGGGTTACACACCAACGGGTGTGCTTGACACGCTGATCTATCAATGGCCGGGTAACTTTTGAGTACGCAACGACCGCTTCCTGACGGGCATTTGCCATAACCATTGAGTTATTACCGGCAGATATACCGATATAGACCGTCACGGTTTTATAGAAATCCAATTTATGCTGCGGAAAATAACCAAGTTGGTGTTTATTGGCACTGTTATAAAAAAAACGATCGATTTCAGGAACTGAAAAGCTGTACTCAACGTAGGTGGCACCGCGTTGAAGACACAGTGCATACAGCTCCTTTACCAATGGCAACGCCTCAAGCCCGGCAGCATTAATCAGTACGACATCGCCTTTTTTTACCCTGGTCGAGTAATCAACCAGTATCTCTGCAAACTGCCTTATTCTGGGATCATTCATCTGAGGTCCTCTGGGTGCAGCACATTTCAATGCATCATCAGCCTGGTAACGCTCAGAACAAGTCCGCTTTGCGGCCCGGCCAGCAGCTGAACACCTATTTTGAGAAAGGGGGTAACAATATACGAAAATATATTGGTGAAAAACACCAGCGCAATGATAATCATCATGCCGTAGGGTTCAATTCGAGACCAGGCAGCAGCCTGCTTATATGGCAGTAACCCGACTAAGACTCTTCCGCCGTCGAGAGGCGGTACCGGTATCATATTGAAAATCGCCAACAGGAGATTGATATACACCGAAAAGGCCAGCATCAAAACCAACGGCTCCACCAGCATGGCCAGCGGTGAACCAGAAGCAGCAGGGTTTCCAAACGCGACCAACCCTCGCAGCAGAAACGCCGAAATCGTTGCAAGTATGATGTTGGTAATCGGCCCAGCTGCCGCTACCCAGATCATATCACGTTTGGGGTTGCGAAGATTCTCAAACACCACCGGTACCGGCTTGGCCCAGCCAATTCCAATAAAAAAAATCATGAGCGTGCCGACAATATCGATATGCTTCAAAGGATTGAGCGTCAGACGTCCCTGCATTCGTGCCGTCGGATCACCGAAACGCCAGGCGACATAGCCATGGGAGACTTCATGACAGACAATCGCCAGCATACCTGGTACGAGCATAACCGACAATTTGAGGAAGAAACTTTCCATTCAGAAGTCCTTTAAACCGAATCAATCTGCATCACTTCTAACAGAGTAGACTCGTAAAGTCAATTGCATGCGGCACCCGCAATACGCTTTCAACCACTCGTAATTCCAGTGTTTCACCTCAGAATCTAAAAACTGCTACTGCAAGGGTGCGCAGTAAGTGATTGTATACCGCGTAGCGACAAGGTATATAATCCTCGTGGTACCTCCGACTGATCTGGTCAAGTAGTCGAAAAATGCTAAATTTGACGAAGCTTGAATACAACGATCTTCGATATCCGTATTCAGAATTGATGCTTGACACACATGGGATCATTCGCCGAGTTTGGGCATCAGCTTCCGTCGGCTCACGACAATAGATTTGGCATTTATTTTGCTTCAATCCGGAACTTCAACGCAATATTTCCGTAAACGATTAAAACAACAACCATACTGAATAAGCCCTTTGCTTATTTTTTACACATCACTGCCTAAAAAGGAGGCTGTACAATGGAGATTTTTGGTAAAAACGTGTTTAACCAAACAGTTATGAGAGAAAGGCTGCCAAAGGGTGTTTTCAAAAACCTGAAAAAGACTATAGACGAGGGTCTGCCGCTGGATCCTACAATCGCAGATGTTGTTGCTACAGCAATGAAAGAGTGGGCTGTTGAAAGAGGTGCAACACATTTTACCCACTGGTTCCAGCCTATGACCGGTATTACCGCAGAAAAACATGACTCATTCATTACACCGTCAGAAAATGGTGTTCTGATGGAGTTCTCCGGAAAAGAACTGGTCAAGGGTGAGCCCGACGCATCCTCTTTCCCCAGCGGCGGCCTGAGAGCAACTTTTGAAGCCAGAGGCTATACAGCGTGGGATTGCACATCTCCTGCGTTCCTGAGAGAAGAAGCTGATGTCATAACTCTCTGCATCCCGACCGCCTTCTGCTCATACACCGGTGAGGCCCTGGACAAAAAGACCCCGTTGCTCCGCTCCATGGAAGCGCTTTCTACACAGGCAGTGCGGGTACTTAGATTGTTCGGAAATACTGCTGTCAGCAGGGTTACCTCTACTGTCGGCGCTGAACAGGAATACTTTCTTGTGGACAAATCCTTTTTCCTGAAAAGACCCGACCTGATGATGGCTGGCAGAACACTCTTCGGGGCCATGCCCTCAAAAGGTCAGGAACTGGAAGATCACTATTTCGGCACGATCAAGGAAAGAGTGCTCTGTTACATGAAAGAAGTAAATGAAGAGCTCTGGAAACTGGGCGTTACCGCAAAAACCCAGCACAATGAAGTTGCACCTGGACAGTTTGAACTCGCCCCGATTTTTGAGAACACAAACATTGCCACTGACCACAATCAGATGGTTATGGATGTTCTGAAGCGGATCGCACTCAGGCACGATCTGGTTTGTCTCCTGCACGAAAAACCATTTGCCGGCGTAAACGGTTCCGGTAAGCACAATAACTGGTCCATGAGCTCAAATGACGGCCAGAACCTGCTTGAGCCGGGACATACCCCGCATGAAAACGCTCAGTTCCTGACCTTCCTGATGGCAACCATCAAGGCTGTCGATACGTATGCCGGACTGCTGCGCTGCTCGTGCGCCAACGCTGGAAATGACCACCGTCTGGGCGCCAACGAGGCTCCTCCGGCAATCATTTCGATCTTCCTTGGCGACCAACTTGCCGACATTCTCGACCAGATCGTGGCGGGCGGAGCAAAATCATCCTCTAAAAATGCCGATATGAAGATCGGCGTAACCACACTTCCCGAACTGCCCAAGGATGCCACTGACAGAAACAGAACCTCACCGTTCGCCTTTACCGGAAATAAGTTTGAATTCAGGATGCTCGGTTCTTCCTTCTCCATCTCAGGCCCCAACATTATTATCAATACCATCATTGCCGAGGCGTTGAAGGGTTTTGCCGATAAACTTGAAAAATCGAAAAACTTTGACGCCGACCTTGAAAAACTGCTGCAGGAAACTGCCAAGAAACATAAGCGCGTTGTATTTAACGGCAACAACTACTCCGACGAGTGGGTCAAGGAAGCCAAGAAGCGCGGACTGCTGAATATCCCCAACACTCCTCAGGCACTGAAGGAACTGGTAACCAAAGAAGCAGTTGAGTTGTTTGTTGCACACAAGGTTTTTAACGAAAAAGAAATTCATTCACGCTATGAAATCATGGTCGAGCAATATGTGAAGACCCTGAACATCGAAGCCCTGACCATGATCGACATGGCCAATCACAGCATCATCCCAACCGCCATCGAATACGCAACAACGGTAGCAACATCTATCTCTGCTGTTGCAGCCGTATCCGGCAAGCTGAATGTCTCAACCCAGAAGGAGCTTCTGGAAGAGCTCTCTACCAGGCTTGCCTCTGCGAGCAGCAATGTTAAAGCATTGGAGAAAACCCTTGAAAGCGCACTGAACATTGCGGATATCGAGAAACAGGCCGCTGCGTTCAGGGAAAAGGTCTTTACTAAAATGCTTGAACTGCGTGCCGATGGTGATGCGCTGGAAAAAATAATAGCTGCCAAATACTGGCCGCTGCCGACCTATGGAGAAATGCTTTTCATTCTGTAATCCATGTATATTTGCATGGTTGCTAAAAAAGGAGCCTCTTGACCGAGGCTCCTTTTTTATTGTCACAGGAATAAAAGTTCTGGAGTGCGTGTGCGAAACCCCGATGGTTTAATAGCTATACGAGGAAAGGCGGGATTTCTCCCGCCTTTCCTGGCTGCATGCTGCTTCAGTTGTGATTAAATATCGTAGTAGAGTTCAAACTCAAGAGGCACTGGACGCATACGGACAGGATTGACTTCAGCCTCAGTCTTGTACTCGATCCACTTCTCGATTACGTCAGGAGTAAATACATCCCCCTTCAGCAGAAATTCATGGTCATCCTTAAGGCATTTCAGAGCTTCTTCAAGAGTACCCGGAGCGGACGGAATATCTTTCAGCTCTTCCGGTGACAATCCGTAGATATCCTTGTCAAGCGGCTGACCCGGATCTATTTTATTTTCGATGCCATCAAGACCGGCCATCAGCATTGCAGCAAACGCCAGGTAGCCGTTGCATGATGGATCGGGAGTTCGATATTCAACGCGCTTGGCTTTCGGATTGGTTGACATCATCGGAATACGGAGTGACGCTGAACGGTTACGACTTGAGTATGCCATATTCACTGGAGCTTCAAAACCTGGCACCAGTCGTTTGTACGAGTTGGTGGTCGGGTTGGTAATAGCACACAGAGCTTTTGCGTGCTTGATGATACCACCGATGTACCAGAGAGCCATCTGGGAAAGCCCACCGTATTTGTCACCTGCAAACAGGTTCTGGCCGTCTTTCCAGATTGACTGGTGGCAGTGCATACCCGAACCATTGTCGCCGTAAAGCGGCTTCGGCATGAAGGTAACCGTTTTGCCGTTACGGTAGGCGACGTTCTTGATTACGTACTTGAACCACTGCAGCTGGTCGGCCATATCTACCAGCGATGAGAAACGCATATCGATTTCAGCCTGACCACCGGTGGCAACTTCATGATGTTGGCATTCTACACGGATACCGACTGACTGCAGAACTTCAACCATCTCGTTACGCAAGTCATTCTGGGAGTCAACCGGAGAACAAGGGAAGTAACCTTCTTTGTGACGCGGTTTGTAGCCGAGGTTAGGGAACTCTTCACGGCCGGAATTCCACGCACCTTCAGAGGAATCAACGGCAAAAAATGACTGATTAGCCGTTGAAGAAAAGCGCACGTCGTCAAAAATAAAAAACTCTGCTTCCGGACCAAAAAACGCGGTGTCACCAATTCCGGTTGACTTCAGGTACATTTCTGCTTTTTTTGCGATGTTGCGTGGATCGCGGGTGTAATCTTCCTTGGTGATCGGATCAAAAATATCGCAGATTATCGACAAGGTCGGAACCTTGATAAAAGGATCCATTTTAGCAGTCGTCGGATCGGGAAGCAGGATCATGTCTGAAGCGTGAATTGGCTGCCAACCACGAATAGAAGAACCGTCAAACCCTTGTCCTTCTTCAAAAGTATCCTCACTAAACTCGGACATCGGCACTGAAACATGCTGCCAGGTACCAATAAAATCCATAAATTTGTAATCGACCATCTTCGCGCCGTTTTTTTCGGCAAACTCAATTACTTGCTTCGGGGTCATCTGTTGCTCCTATCGAGATTAGTTTTTTTGCTACAGTGCATCTTCTCCGGTTTCACCAGTTCTGATACGGATAACTTCCTCAACATTGGTTACGAAGATTTTCCCATCACCAATTCGACCGGTTTTGGCAGACTTTTCAATCGCCTCAACAACCTGCGGAAGGATTGAATCAGCGACGATGATCTCTAACTTAATTTTGGGGATAAAATCAACAACATATTCTGCCCCCCTATACAGCTCCGTATGACCTTTCTGGCGTCCGAACCCCTTAACTTCACTTATGGTAATCCCCTGAATGCCGATTTCGTTAAGTGATTCCTTAACTTCATCCAGCTTGAACGGCTTTATAATCGCTTCAACTTTTTTCATGACATTACCCTCCCATCACTTGTTATTTTTTGAAAGCAAAGAAACAGATGCTACAAGATGTCAGCCCTCTCATTACCTGATCAAAAGCAAGCTCCTTGCCAACTAGCTACCCTATTATTATAACCGATTTTTTTGAATAGCTTAAGAACTGCATTCAGACTTCAAGAAGCATTGTTGCCCACAAAACAATCACCGGACAGACAAACATGCACATAATACAGGCACATCAAGCAGGCTTCTCATTTAAGCATTTATATCCTTAAGCTCTTTAATTATCTCTACCTGTCGTTGGTTGATATAATACGCAATCTGCTGCTGAGAGTGTTTTTCTGCGTGGAATTCTACCAGACAGTTAAAAGGGGCGCTTGTGCCAATAACTTTAATAATTGTCGCACTCATACCCACTTCATTTATCGAGTTTCCATTAGGGTCACGTAACTTCAAAAACATGTTTATATCAAGTCCCGGCACCAGAAGATCCGCAGACATGGTCCTGATGGCAACACCTCCGAGCGAAATATCCTTCACGTTTCCCTTTAAGATATCACCCTCAAAAACCAACTCAGCTTCAACAGGACTATCAAGAAGAACTCGTACAAAGCGTCTCATTCCGGAGCGAATAGTGGCATAGCCAAAATTACATAAAATAACACGCTTTTTAGCAGAACTTACATAAAAGGCCTCACCAATCATATCTTCCGGAAATGAGCTCATCGGATGCGAATGAATGAGGGTTTGTTTCTCCAGATTGATAACTTTAGCCTGATACTCATGTACGGCAAACTCTGCCATCTCATTTTCAACATTCAGTAACGTTGCATCGTATGAAACAGGAATTTCCTTGTAATAATTTAAAAATGAAAATTTCTGGCCGATCATCCCCTGTAAAAACTGGAGAACAACAAGCATATCTTCATGTTCAGTTCCCCTCACAGCTTTATCGTAATATTGAAACACCCAAGGCACCCCGAAGATGATGAATTGAACTATCTTTAAAAATGAGATATACAAGAGCAATGGATTTAATTATCAGAAAACATGCTGAACAACAAGCACAATTGACAACTTCAGTAAAAGAGTTTTGTGTCTTTCAACGCAGGACTCACTACCTGCCTGTACTGCCTCTGTTTTTTATTTTCTGCCTGTTCAACTCGTTGGCGCATGCTGATATCTATCGTTTTGTCACGATTGATGGTGTTGAAACATTTACCGATGCACCGAGCAACAAGAGTGCAACTGTGGTCATAAAAGATCGCGCCGCACCTGACGCCAAATCGCGCAAATCATCAAAAAAGCAAAAAACTCATGATATTTCGCTTGATGAAATTGTTCAAAAAGCAGTTACCGCTTCTCTCAATCCGCGTGAAACGGGACAAACAAGCTTTCAACCACACCTGCCGCAGGTCGGCGGAACTGTAACCTCAAAAGTGGGAATGAGGGTCGATCCGATTGACGGGACATGGCGTCAGCACAATGGTATTGACATTGCCATCCCCACCGGAACACCGATCAAACCGGTTGCTCCCGGTATTGTTGTTTACAGCGGAAGCCGTTCCGGATACGGCAACACGGTTGTCGTCGAACATGACAACGGCATCATTACCCTGTACGCACACAACAGCCGACTATTGGTGGCACAAGGACAGCCTGTTTCTGAAGAAAGTATTCTGGCTTTTTCGGGGTCAACCGGCAGATCAACCGGGCCGCACCTCCACTTTGAAGCCTGGCAGGCCGGAACAAACGTCACCATGGCATTTTCCCCTGACAGTGGCGTGATACTGGCAAACACAGCACTTATCGCCAGCAACCACAGAGCACCCCGTTTTCGGAGCGAAACGCTTTCCGACGGCTCAATACTTTTTACCAATATCCCTTCTTCTACGCCCTGATGCACGACCATATCGCAAAATACACTGCGAAATTGATTTCCGATGGATCGTCTCAAGCAGATCAAATAGCTTTTGCCGCCCAGGATGACGTCATGATATCGGCTGGTCAACCTGCTCTGACAGTTCTGACTGAAGCGATACTATCACGCCTGAATTGCCTCGCACTTGTTGCTGCGAAGCCCTCACTCCCCTTTGCAGATTTTCTTATTCAAAGAGCCGCCGGTCATGAGCATGAAATTATCCCGCGTGACACCGAAACCCGCACGTTTCTGCACGACATACCGATTGTGCGCAAAAACGAGATGGGTTCTAATCCTGCTGTAACCTGTGCCACACTGTTAGGAAATCGTAAAGGGATCATCGTTGAAGGCATTGGAATCATCGCAGCAGGAGCATTGACTGTTGAGCAGGCGTACATCAACTGGTCCTCAGTCTTCCATTCTACCTACATCAAATACCTTGAGGACCTGCTCGAACAGGGCTTCATGCTGCAGGGAGAAGAAGATTCATTCAATCACTTTCGCCGGGAATTACTCCCGCCGCTTTCGTCTGAAGGACTTGAGTTTCGACACGGGCCTTTCTTGAAAAAAAACATCATTCTTGAAGAGATCGCTAACGTCGGCAGATATACCGTCCAACGTCGCCTGGTTGACTCTTTTTTTGGCAACATTTCATATTCAAACGGAGACCTGATCTATATTTCGCAAACCGCTTCCAGCCTGGACGAACTCTCCGGATGTATAGACCCGGTTCCTTTTGAAAACAGCTCGACGGTCGGCATAACTGCTTCCAGCGAACTGGTTGCGCACCGTTCAGTCTTTGAGTCCACCGGTTGTCGCGCAATTTTGCACGGCCATCCACGCTTTTCGGTTGTCATGAGTATGTTGTGCGCAGAAAAGAAATTCTGTAACATTTCTGATTGCTGGAAGGACTGCGTAAAAGTCCGTACGCTCGGAAGCACTCCCGTAGTAGCAGGCGAAATCGGTGCCGGCGGGATCGCAAAAAATATCCCACCGGTGATCGGCAGAACCGGGGCGGTCATTGTATACGGACACGGAGTCTTCAGTATCGGCAGGACCGATTTTCGTGAAGCGTTTCAAGCCCTGCTTGATGTCGAAAACTGGTGTCGCGGCGAGTATTTCAGACTGTTTGACGAGAAGTGGGGCCGGATCTAGCCCCGTACGCCCTTCGCAATTTCAAACAGAGCAATCCCGCCGGCAACAGATGCATTCAGCGAACTGACTCCGCCATACTGAGGTATTGACATAACCACATCGCACTGCTTGCGCACCAATGGCCTGATCCCATCCCCTTCGCCTCCAACGACCAAGACAACATTTCCTGAAAAATCGGTACCGTAAACAGATTGCCGGGCAGAACCATCAAGCCCGTATACCCAGTACCCAAGTTTTTTCAGGGTTTCCAACGTTTGTGCAATATTGGTTACCAGCGCCACCGGAACCGTTTCTACCGCACCGGCAGATGTTTTTTCAGCGGCCGCAGTAATTCCACACGCCCGATCCTTGGGAATAACCACACCATCAACACCGGCACAGGCAGCCGAACGAATCAATGCGCCAAGGTTATGGGGATCCTGAATAGCATCAAGAACCAGAATAAATCCTGCTGTACCGGACTGGCCGATTGATGTCAATAAATCATCAAAATCGGTGTATTGAAACGGTTCAACCTCAAGTGCGATACCCTGGTGATGCGAAGATGCACACATTTTGGTAAGGTCGATCTTGTCACGACGATGGACCGCAACGCAACGCTCTTCAGCCAGCCTGATAATTTTTTCCACACGATGATCGGTAGCACTGATCTGAACATACAGGTTGAACGCGCCGCGCGTTCCTTGAAGCGATTCTTTTACCGGATTAACACCAAAAATCAGCTCCCCCCTCACAGCACACCTCCTACAATTTCTGCAGCAATTGCCTCTGCCGCCCGAGCGGGATCTGAAGCTTTGGCGATTGGTCGACCGATCACCAGATAGTCCGCGCCTGATGAGACCGCCTCTGCCGGTGTCATAATGCGTTTTTGATCATCGACCGAAGCAAACGTAGGGCGAACTCCGGGAGTAACGATTAAAAACTCAGGGCCGCATGCTTCCCTGATCAGGCCGATCTCAAGCGGGGAAGCAACGACACCGTCCATTCCTGATGCCTTGGCAAGCCGCGCAAGCCGCACCACCATATCCTGTACAGAATGATCTATTCCCACCTGCTGTAGTGTTTCAACCGTGGATGAGGTCAGAATCGTCACCGCCAGAAGCCGGGGACGCTCCGCGTCACTAAATTCCTTGTGTACAGCGTTGACAGCGGTTTCCATCATTTCAGCTCCGCCCAATGCGTGAAGATTAGCTAACTGGACGCCGAGTCGGCCGGCTTCCAGCATTGCACTTGCAACGGTATTCGGGATGTCGTGATATTTAAGATCCAGAAAAACCTGGCCGCCACGACACTGAACAGCTTTCACTGCTGCGGGTCCGCATGCGGTAAACAGCTCTTTGCCGACCTTGAACATACCAACCTTATCTGCCAATGTGTCAGCCCAGCGATCAATGTCATCCAGACCGTGTACATCCAAGGCAAATATAATCTTCTTGCGGGCTTCTTCTTGTGTCATAGCGTCCTCATTTCATGAATTCAATAGCTGCTGCAATGATACCTTCTGCATCAATACCAACATTTTTACGTAACTGGGCCTGACTCCCCTGCTCGATATAATGATCGGGAAGCCCGAGACGCCGCACTTTGACATCCTGCAGGTTGTTGTCATACAACAGTTCCAGAACAGCACTGCCAAACCCGCCTTGCAGGGCATTTTCCTCAACGGTGATGATCCTGCCGGTCCGACGGGCTACAGCAATAATAAGCTCGGCATCAAGCGGCTTCACAAAGCGCGCGTTGACCACCCCCACCGCGATCCCTGCCCGTCCGAGTGCATCAGCCGCGTGAAGTGCCGGATAGACCGTTGCACCAATTGCAATGATGGCAAGATCATCTCCCTCAAGCAGTTGTTCACCTTTCCCGATTTCCAGGCACTTCAGCTCACAGTCCAGCTCGACACCATAGCCAGCCCCCCTCGGGTACCGCAGTGCCGTCGGCACGCCACAATAAATGGCGGTTTTAAGCATATGGCGCAACTCGTTCTCATCTTTGGGGGCCATGACAGTTATCCCCGGCAAGTGCCGCAAAAAGGAAATATCGAAAGCACCATGATGGGTCGGGCCGTCATCACCTACCAATCCGGCACGGTCCATCGCAATAGTTACCGGCAGATTTTGCAGACAGATATCATGAAAGACCTGATCATAGGCACGCTGGACAAAGGTCGAGTAGATTGCGACTACAGGCCTGAAGCCATCGGCAGCCAAGCCTGCGGCAAACGTCATGGCATGTTGCTCCGCAATACCAACATCAAAAAAGCGCTCCGGAAAACGCTGTAAAAACGGATTAAGCCCCGTTCCATCCGGCATGGCAGCGGTTATAGCAACAATTTTTGAATCTTCCTGTGCAAGCTGTACCAGAGTCTCGCCGAACAGATCCGTATACGACTTAACCGCCGGCTTGGCGACCCCTTTGCCGGTTGCGACATCAAAAGCGCCAACACCATGATACTTAGCCGGGGTCTCTTCTGCAGGTTTATACCCCTTCCCCTTGGTGGTCATGATATGCACAAGCAGTGGACCGTCCAGCTCATTTATGTTTTTAAACACCTCAACCAACTGCAGTAAATCATGCCCGTCCAAAGGGCCAAGATAATCAAACCCGAGTGCTTCAAACAGTGAGCCGGGAGTAAGAAACCCCTTCAGAGAGTTTTCCGCACGACGGGCAAACTGAAGGATATCGGTACCAAAAGCCGGAATACTTTTCAGTACTACCTGCATCTCTTTTTTTAAATCACGGTAATATCGCCCCGTCATCTTGCGGGAAATAAACGCTGAAAAGGCGCCGACATTCTTTGAAATCGACATCTCGTTGTCGTTCAGAATAACGATCAGATTTTTTTTAAGATGGCCAGCCTGATTGAGTGCTTCAAAGGCCATTCCTCCGGTCAGGGAACCATCACCAATCACCGCTATGGCATGGGTTCGCTTGCCGTCAAGACTGGCAGCCGCGGCCATGCCGAGGCCGGCAGAGATGGAGGTTGATGCATGACCAACTCCGAAGGCATCGTGTTCTGATTCGCATCGCTTTGGAAAACCGGAAATACCCTTGTATTGGCGCTGAGTATGAAAACGGTCGCGACGCCCGGTAAGAATCTTGTGGGTATAGGCCTGATGCCCGACATCCCAGATTATTTTATCACGGGGAGAATCAAAACAGTAATGCAGGGCAATCGACAATTCAACCGTTCCTAGATTGGAACCAAGGTGGCCGCCAGTGGCAGAAACGGTTTCCAGAAGAAATTTTCTAATCTCTGCCGCCAGCTCCGGTAACTGTTCCGGCTTTAACTTTTTCAGATCAGCTGGTGAATCTATAGTTTCAAGCAGCATTGTTAATACCTCTTGTTTTTCTAAGCATAGCCGTTCGCACAAAACCACTTCACCGCTCGTTCCAGAGCTTCCTTTACGGGGGTCTGAGGCAACCCGAGCTCTCGAACCGCCCTCCCGGAATCAAAGTACATATGATAAGCCGCCATCTGGACACCAGCAAGTGGAATCAACGGCTCGCACCCGGTTATTCGCGAGAATCCTTCATTGAGCCAGGCGGCAACAAGTACCGGAGTATAGGGCAAACAGACGTTAGGTGCCGGAATACCCGTAATTTCCTGAAGCAGTCCAAAAACATCCCGCAGGGAAAGATTCGTATTTCCAAGAATATATTTACGACCGGTGCGGCCATTCAGCTCCGCAAGAATATGCCCGCGTGCACATTCCTCAACAGCAATCAAATTAAGACCGGTGTCCAAGTATGCCGGCATCTTTCGCTTTAAAAAATCAACAATAATTTTGCCGGTAGGAGTGGGCTTAATATCCCACGCTCCCACCGGCGTCGAAGGATTAACGATCACAACCGGCAATCCGCGGGCAATAAACCTCTCTGCTTCACGCTCGGCCAGAAATTTACTTTTTTTGTATGGGCCAACCATGTCAGACAGGGATCCGGTTGATTCTTCAGTTCCCGGCGTCCCGTTTCTGTTGTTTCCAAGCGTTCCGACACTGCTGGTGTACACGACTCGTGAGATGCCGTTTTCCATTGCCGCTTCCAAAACAGCAGTCGTCCCGCCCACATTGGTTCGATACATTTCTTCCGGGTTGCGTGTCCACAGTCGATAATCGGCCGCCGCATGGTATAAGACATCACACCCGGCAAGTCCTCGCCGTAAACCAGAAACGTCTAGAAGGTTCCCCTGCCATATTTCTACATCCAGTCCGGTCAGGTTCGAAAGATCGGATGCGGGGCGTACCAACACCCGTACCTCCCGCCCATCGCGGAGCAGTTCACGAACGATGCTGGCACCGATAAAGCCAGTTGCGCCGGTAACAAACGTCTTCACACAAACACCCACATGTCGACGCTAAGCTGCATTTTTTGCACTTTCAAGCAGAATACGGCGATATTTCCCAAGCGCTGTTAATGGAAAACAATTCCGGTAAATGTGATATTTTATCATAAAAAATTTAGGAAACCCTGTTCCGGTAAAAGCGTCCTCATCCCACGTGCCATCCGGCTTCTGTGCTGAAACAAGGTACTCGATGCCCCGTAAGGCAGCATTAGAAGGAGACTCTCCGGCGGCAAAAAGTGAAAGAAGCGCCCAACTGGTTTGTGATGGCGTACTGGGGCCACATCCCATCAGAGAGCGGTCATCATATGATTCACAGACCTCCCCCCATCCGCCATCAAGATTTTGCGTGGACTTAAGCCAGTTGACCGCTTTTATTATATACGGTTGGGTCATATCTTCGCCGATTGATTCAAGGCCGGCAAGTACAGACCACGTGCCGTAAATATAATTTACTCCCCAACGCCCCCACCATGGGCCTTCAGGCTCTTGCGTTGCTTTTATAAAAGCCAGCGCCCTGGCAACTGCCGCATGAGTTTTCGGATAGCTGAATGTACCAAGCAGTTCAAGCATCCGTCCGGTGAGGTCGGCGGTGGGTGGATCGATCAGCGCCTCCAGATCGGCAAACGGAATCTTGTTCAGAAGATATTTTGTGTTATCCTTATCGAATGCCCCCCATCCGCCATTTTCACTCTGCATTCCAAGACACCAGGTAATACCCCGCTTGATTGCCTGTTCCTTCTGCTTTTTATCACGAACCTTGATATCCTTGAGTGCCAGCATGACAAAACCAGAGTCATCGACATCAGGATACCGGTCATTCAAAAATTCAAATGCCCACCCGCCCGGCTCAAGTTCAGGTGACTTTACCTGCCAGTCCCCTTTTATCCGGACCTCACGATCCAGTAGCCACTGAGCAGATTTAACCAGTGCCGGATGGTCAACTGGAACACCTGCTTCCTGCATCGCAACCAGAGCCAGCGCTGTGTCCCACACCGGAGAGACACACGACTGCAGCACCAGACTGTCCGCATCCTCAATGCAAAAGTTTGCCAGTGCTTCAAGTCCGCTTATGACAGCCGGATGGTCATTTGCATAGCCGAGACAGTGCAATGCAAGAACAGAGTTGAGCATGGCCGGCTGGATTCCGCCCCAATCACCACTTGACTCCTGATGATCCAGTATCCACTGTTCAGCACGAGCAATTGATGTTTTTTTAAAGGGGCGAACGGGAGATAATTCATACACCTTAAGTACGTGGTCCACACCTATAAAAAAGTTTTTCCAGCTTACTATTCCATCCTGGCGGGAAAAGGAATAATCACTGGGACGGGGCGGACGGATAAAAAGTTCCTGGACTCTGGCCCGCGGCGGTAATTTCCTGACCGGATTTTCTGACATGACCACCGATAGCGGGATAATCGTTGCCCGTGACCAACTGGATAATTCGTAGATATTGAAATACGCCCACTCCGGGAGCATCATGAATTCAATTGGCATTGACGGCACGCCTAACCAGGAAAATTCGCCGAACAACGCCAGAAAAATCTTGGTGAACACGCGGGTTTTAAGAATGCCTCCCTTGGAAAGGATAAAATCACGTGCTTTGCTCATGGCTGTATCAGTTGCAGCATATCCAGCCAATTTAAGTGCAAAATATGCTTCTACTGTTGCGGAAAGGTCTCCCGGCCCCCCAGACCAGATCGACCAGGCGCCTTCCTGCGTCTGTTTGCTCACAATGTAATGCGCCATTTTACGTTCGCGCTGTTTGTCAACCATACCAAGGAAATGAAACAGCATAATATATTCTGCCGTTATTGTTACGTTTGACTCAAGCTCTGCCCACCAGTAGCCATCAGGCAACTGCTCGCGAAAAAAGAAATCCCTGGTTCGCTCAATGGCCTTGTCAAGAGGGTTCTGCGCATCGCCAACCATTTTTTTCCAGATTGTGGGGGGAAGATGATGGATTTTACCAAGCGCTTTTGCGGCTGGCAAAGAATCAGGAACAGCCGCCTGGCCGTTAAATGATGTAAGAGAACTTGAAATTGAATACCTGTGCATTTTCATGCAAACGACCTCTCACCAGTTCCAACACTGCATTTTTTCTTCTGCAAAGTTTATGATTCTATCACAATTCTCTTTTTGTGTACACAGAGTGTTTTCCTCGCTAATTAAGTTAAATTTGCCCATTATTTATTCTGTTTATCTGGAATTCAACCAGACATGACGAGGCTCGATGCTGGCATAAATACTTTAAACGACTTGAAGCACTTGACAATGGGTACAGCATACGCATAAATATATTGAATATTTTTACAAATGATCGCTCTGCCTCTACTCACAAAGACTGGACCGTTATGCCGCGTCTCTTAATACAATCGTGTGTACTGATATCATTTTTGTGCGGACAACCGCACACTGCCCAGGCCGTTCAGTGGCAATCATTAAACGGTACTTCACGCTATAAAGTTGCGTACGATGAGCAGTCCATCCGCCTGACACCACTGGGGCGATTGGAGATATGGCTTCGTTTCATTCCTAGAGGAGAAGCGGAACGCAAATTAGCGGCTGCGGAATACAAAGAAAAGCGCTATCGATCGCATTTGGAATACTATGAAATTGACTGCGGCGAGCAGACTACGTTACTCGGCTTGATTGATATTTTAGGCGCATCAAGAGTACGTTTAAAGCGTCTTCAAGGTGGCACCCAGCCCAATCCGATACTGCCCGGATCGGTACTGGACAATGCAGCACAGCACGTCTGCCCGGTATTGGACGAAGAAACTGCAGATGATAATGATGCACTAGATTCAGAGCGGACAGAAGGACCGGTGGCATCCGACACCAAAGAAATAAGTCGGGAGAAACTGCGTGAAATAGAAGACCTCCAAACAAAAACAACTTCAAAAAAGGCCACCGCTGAAACATGGAAAGAGCTCGGAGACATCTATTTTGATACCGATCAGCCCGAACAAGCGATCAAGGCGTATCAACGCGTCCTCGCTCTGCGCCCCGATGATACAGATACACTGAATGACCAGGGCGCAATGTTTCGCCAAGTGGGG
>JAYTVV010000287.1:0-29567 GCA_043743795.1 Geobacteraceae bacterium | reverse complement strand
AATCCGAAAGGATTCATCCTGGGTCTTGGCTGTGCCTTGCCAATTAATACGCCGATCCAGAATATACAAGCATTGATGGCGGCTGCCCGTGAATATGGTCGTTGGAATGAAGCATCTTCTTAATGTATATAAAAATTGTAGTTTAAGTATAAATATGCTTGACAGGTTTTGTCGTATTTTGCTAGGGTAACAAAAAAACGGCTGACCAGAAAACTGGAGGCCAGGTATGCAACGGGTAATTACGACCGTTCATGCCTGGCCTCTTTTTTGTTTCAATTCCAAGAACCTCATTAAATTAGCTAGTTAACTTGCTAAAGGAGTCTCGCCATGAACGCTAAAACGCCCCGTATCTTCTTTGTTATTCTGATCGTGCTGAGTTTGCTCACCACGAACGCGTTTGCCGAACAAAGCAAATACAAAGGCTATCCTCGCGGAAATGCTCTGATCACTGTGCAGGAATTGAAGCGTCTGATCGATGCAAAAGACCCCAAACTGGTGATCCTGGCAGCCGAGAACAGTGTCGAGTATCACTTGGGGCACATTCCTAACTCCTACCAGATTGATCGGCCGGCCATTGAGGCACCGCCCGAAACCCAAAATGGTGTCACCGGCAACATCATTGATGCAGCCGGTTTCTCAAGGTTGGCCCAGAGTCTTGGCATTAACAAGGATTCTACTGTTGTAGTTTATGACACGAAGTATGACGCAACCCGACTGTGGTGGGCATTCACCTACTACGGTAAAGGTGACGTGAGGGTGTTGGATGGAGGAGTCAAGGCTTGGAGGGATGCCGGTTATTCGGTTGATCTGCTGGCACCTGGCGTACCTGCTCGCAGTGGAAACTTCGCTGCCAAGATCTCACTGCCGTCGCTCAGGGTGGAAACGTCAGACGTCACTGCCGCACAACACAGCAACAAGACGCAGATCTGGGACAATCGCGATCTTAAAGAGTTTACCGGTGAAGAATTGAAAAAAGGCGCCTACCGTGCCGGTCGTATTCCAGGCAGCAGCCACAGTAACTGGGTAAATTTCAAAAAGAAGGAGAACCAGGCAGAGTGGTTACCAGCTGACGAACTTCAATCTGTGCTGAAGAAGCTCGGCTATGAACGCAACAAGGAACAGGTCTTTTACTGCCAATCCGGTGTGCGTTCAACCCAGGCCATATTTGCCCTTTATTTGGCCGGTTGGCCACTTGAGAAGTTGCACAATTATGACAGCTCCTGGATCGGTTGGTCCAAAGACAAAGAATTGCCGATAGTCACCGGTCTTCCGACCGTTCCAACAATTGCTCAGGCAGGGAAATAGGTAAACGGAGATAGCAATGAGTGTTACACCTGCCAGAAAAACACCAATAACTGCACTTGACGAGGTGGCCCGGAAATATCCGGATGTGCCGCGTCTCCTGATCCTCAAGACCGATGTGCAGCGGCGTGGTGCCCACTATACCGATGAGGCCATTAACCTGTTGGACCCGGTTCGTCATCAGTCCACCGGCACTCACATCTTCGGCACCCGCGACGGCGTGATCGCGCTCCGTCCGGAATCGCTCCTGCTGCGGGACGGCACCTCGGTCATCACCACGCCGACGCCGCTGGAAGACAACCCTTACGTGGTCGATGTCAAAGACGGAGTTCCCTGGCTGTTCGACGGGGGAGTGGCGCTGGAAGAGGTGGAATACTGGCCGGCACCGGCCTACTACGGCAAAAGCACCCGCTCCGGCGCGCTGATGAAGAACATCGTCAGCACACGCCCACAGCGGCTGAATATATTTCCCTACCGTTACTGTACCTTCTGGAACAACGGTAACGGTTGTGCCTTCTGCGATATCGTCGCCCAGATGAAAAAAAGTGGCAAGGAACTCGATATACCGGCCCGGCTTGACCCGGTCGAGGTTGGTGAGGTCATCGGAGAGGCATTGAAGGAAGTGGGTCGTTTTTCGGCGGTGTTCCTGACGTCAGGATCGATCGTTGGTGGTGCGCGACCGTTCGATGACGAAATTGACTACTACATCGCCATCATGAAAGAGGTTGGCAAGCATTTTCGAACGAAAAAATTCCCTAGTCAGATGATCGGCACCGCTTTCGAGAAGACCCAACTGCAGCGACTGTATGCCGAAACTGGTCTGATGAGTTATACGTCCAATATCGAGGTATTGAACGAACAGATATTCAACCAATACTGTCCCGGGAAAGCGGAGTGGATCGGCTACCGAGAGTGGAAAAAACGCCTGGTGGACGCCGTGGATGTTTTTGGTCCGGGACGGGTCAACACCGGGATCGTGGCCGGTATTGAACTGGCTGGTCCGCATGGATTCAGCAGCGAAGACGAAGCGTTGGAGCGGACACTATCGGAAGCGGAGGATCTGGCCCGTCAGGGGGTCAGCACCGTCTATATCGTCTGGTCGCCACGACCCGATACCCCGCTGAGCGGATACAAGAACGCGTCGCTGGATTACTACATCCGCCTTGCTCGGGGTCTGCACAATCTGCGTGTCACGTATCGGCTTCCGATTGATCACGATAGTTACCGCCATTGCGGCAATCATCCCGATACGGATTTGTCGAGGCTGCTGCCTCTCTGGGAGGAATAGCTATGACAACCAAATTAACTTCACATGTCAGGGAATTGCTCGAAGATCCGGGAACCGTTGGTACGATAGCCACTCTTGATGAATCAGGCGCACCCCACGCCGTACCGAGTCCATTTCTGCATATTGATGCTGACGGGCGCCTGATACATCTGGAACTGTTGGAGACGTCACTTACCCATCGGAATCTGCTGCGGAGCATCTGGTTCGATCGTCCCGTAACAGTAAGCCTCTCCGGTACAGGCGGCAGTGTAACAGTCGTCAAAGGCAGGGTTCATAAGGTGCATGTATCCGGCTCGCTTTTCAGCCGCTATTACCGGGATGTACGTGAGCAGTTGGGTGATGCTGATCTGGCAGGGGTCTGGCTGATCGACCCGCAGGAAGTCATAGATGAAACCTATGCCCTGCGCAAGGCCCGTGAAGAGGAACTGCACCCGTTTTTCAGGCATCTCGACCGTTTGGCGATTGTGGCTAGTTAGCCCATGATTGCAGTTAGTTTGACAGCAGCTGATATTCGGGACCGGGCACTCTCTCTGGGAGCAGAGCTGGTCGGATTTGCCCCGGTGGAGCGCTGGCGTGAAGCAGCGGACATACCGGAGGCGTTTCACCCGGACCGGGTCTGGCCTCTGACAAGAACAGTTATCGTCCTGGCGGTGCCGGTCTGGCTGCCGATCGTGGAAACCGCTCCGGCTGAATGGGGGCGTGAGCAGTACACGATCACAAATTCGCTATTGGACGAGGCCGCCTACCGACTGGCGGCATACCTGAACCGTCATGGTCACGCAGCCATCAATTTCAGCCGTGACGGCTACGGTGATATCGATGTGCTGCTCAAGACACCTGCCGCGGCCTTTTCCCATGTCTGGGCGGCGCACTATGCCGGACTGGGACAGGTGGGGTGGAACCACACTCTGCTTACCCGTGAATATGGTCCGCGAGTCCGTCTGGTATCAGTATTGACCTCTCTGGAATTGCCCGGTGATGACATGATTGCCGAGGAGTTGTGTGGACGATGCCGGCATTGCCAGAAGATCTGCCCGGCCAATGCCTTCGATGGCGATGCCGGAATCCGCTATGCGGACATGGACAAACTGGCCTGTGCCACCAACAGCAAGCGTTTGCGCAAATCTTTCCGCAACCCCTGCGGGTTCTGTATCAAGGTCTGCCCGGTGGGCAATGACCGCTCGTTGTTTCAGAGCTCCGACATCAGCAAGTACTTCCGCGAGAAAGAAGCCCTGGAAAAGAACCCGAACGCCGAAGAATATCGCGACTGGCAGCACATCCGGCGCTATGGCGGTTTTCCTCTTGAAGACGAGTGTATCTAGGAAAATCGTGCCACGGGAAGGAACATGAACACACTGGTAGGTACAAAAATTCGACTACGACCACTGCTGTCTTCGGACGGTCCGGCATTGGTCAGGGCTGCAGCAGACGGCCAGCTATGGAACCTGCCATTTACGGTCGTCCCTTCAGTCGAAACCGTTGAAGCATACATCCTGGCGGCTTTGGAGGGACAGGCGAACGGAACGACCATGCCCTTTGTAATAGAGCTCATAGATAATAATCAGGTCGTCGGCACGACCCGTTTTTGGAAGATCGACCGAACCAACATGAAGCTGGAGATCGGCCATACCTGGATAGCCGCGTCATGGCAGCGGACGCGGGTCAATACCGAGGCCAAATTGCTCATGCTTGGGTATGCCTTTGAACAGCTCGGCTGCATACGGGTACAGTTTACAACGGACGAACGGAATGAAAAGTCTCGTAGCGCCATTCTTCTTCTGGGGGCCAAGCAGGAGGGTGTTGTCCGCTATGAACGTATCATGCCTGACGGATGGAAACGGAATTCGGTCCGTTTCAGTATTATCGATGATGAGTGGCCGGGCGTACGGCGTGTATTGGAAGATAGGTTGTCACGCTGATCATTGATGGCAGCTGACTGCCAACTACATGAGATAAAAGGAGAGAACCAGAATGACATTTTCAAAATTGAAATCATTACACTTCATACACATGCTCATGGCGATTGTATTGATAGTTGCCGCCGCAATTCCTGCCCGAGCGGAGGTCAAAGAGGTCCGGCTGGCAAAACAATATGGCCTGGGCTACCTGCCTCTGATTATCATGGAGGAGCAGAAGCTGATTGAGAAACATGCCAAGGCTGCTGGACTGGGAGACGCCAAGGTCAGCTGGGCCACCCTGGGTGGCGGGGGCGCCGTGAATGATGCGCTGCTTTCCGGCAGTGTCGATTATATCTCAAGCGGCGTTGCGCCGCTGATCGTCCTGTGGGACAAGTCAAAAGGAACCGTCAAGGGAGTTTCGGCGTTAATTTCCACGCCGAACTATCTGAACACCAACAATCCTTCTGTAAAAACGATCCGGGATTTTACCGACAAGGACCGCATTGGACTACCAACGGCCAAGGTGTCGATTCAGGCCATCATTCTGCAAATGGCAGTGGCAAAGGAATTCGGCCCGGAGAATTATTCCAAGCTTGATAAACTGACCGTTACTATGAAGCATCCCGATGCCATGGCGGCACTGCTGTCCGGCAAGTCTGAAATCACCGGTCATCTAACCAGTCCACCGTTCATGTTTCAGGAACTGGACGATAAGCGAGTCAGGACAGTGCTCAACTCCTATGATGTCCTCGGCGGTCCGCACACCTTCAATGTTATCACCACTACCAAGGCTTTCCACGATGGCAACCCCAAGACCTACGCTGCCGTTTTTGCAGCGCTGGAGGAGGCGGTTACCTATATCAACAAGAACAAGCGGTCGGCAGCGGAAATCTACCAGAAGGCCAGCAAAACTAAAGAAAGTCTGGATGACCTGGTTAAAGAGATCAGTCAGCCCTCGCTGTCATATACAACAACCCCCCAAAAGATCAGTAAGTTTAGTGATTTTATGCACAAGACCGGGACAATAAAAACAAAACCGAACAGTTGGAAAGATCTTTTTTTCCCCAACGTTCACGGCAAACAGGGGAGCTAGCAATGGTCACAAAAGCCCCTCTGCTGGATGTGCAGGGGGTTACCATACAATACAAGACCAGGGAACAGCTAGTGACAGCAACCTGGAAGGTCGGATTTCAGGCAGACCGCTCAGACCGGTTGATATTGCTGGGACCGTCCGGGTGCGGCAAATCGACTCTTCTGAAGGCGGTTGGCGGCTACCTGACGCCGGTAGAAGGAAGTATAACCCTGGATGGGCGAACTGTAACCGGGCCGGGGCCGGACCGGATGATGGTTTTCCAGGAGACTGATCAGCTGCTGCCCTGGAAAACCGTACGCGAAAATGTTGCATTTGCCTTGACCGCAAGCGGTAAAGCGACAAAAAGCGAGGCAGATGAACAGGCAATGATCGTCATCAGGACCGTCAAGTTGGAAAAGTTTGCCGATTCTTACCCTCACACACTTTCGGGGGGGATGAAGCAGCGGGTGGCAATTGCCCGCTGCCTGGCAATGAAGCCGGAAATAATCCTGATGGATGAGCCTTTTGCGGCGTTGGATGCCCTGACCCGCCAGCAGATGCAGGAGGAGTTGCTGGAACTCTGGAATCAGTCAAAATTTACCATGATCTTTGTGACTCACTCGATCGAAGAGGCCATTCTCCTTGGTAACCGTATCGTTCTCCTTTCACCCCATCCGGGGCAGGTTAAGGAAATACTGGACGTGGACCTTGACGACCCCGGTAACCGCTTCTATGGCAGTTTCAACGAACTGCGCGATACGATCCACCGGGTGTTGTTCCGTGATGTGGGCGATTATGTCATCTGACAGGAGCGAGACCATGACACTGAAAAGCATAATGGATACGGGGGCAGGGGAGGGGGCACAACACTTCTGTAACCGGCCATCGGAAGATGCCATTGCCGAGATTGCCCGCCCGCTGTCAACGGCAGAAAAGATCTGGAATCAGTCACCGGTGCGCAAGGTGTTTATCCTGCTGCTGCTGGCACTCGCCTGGCAGTTGTATGCCGGTCGGCTTGACAATCCCCTGATGTTTCCAACGTTTAGTGCTTCTGTTGCCGCACTGTGGAACGCCTTTGCGCATGGCGAGCTGGGGAGTCGAGTATTGGTCTCGCTGAGGGTTCTTCTGGTCGGCTATGCAATCGGCATTCTTCTGGCGACTATCCTGGCCGCACTTGCCAATGGTACACGGCTGGGGAATGATCTGCTGGAAGTCCTGACCGCTATGTTCAACCCGCTGCCAGCGATCGCGTTGCTGCCGTTATCGCTGCTCTGGTTCGGACTCGGTAATGGCAGCATCACCTTCGTTCTGGTTCATGCCGTACTCTGGCCGGTGGCGCTCAGCACCCACTCGGGATTTGCCTCCATCAGCAGCACAATCCGCATGGTGGGACGCAACTACGGCCTGACCGGTTTGCGTTATGTTCTGCAGATTCTGATCCCGGCGGCCTTTCCTGCCATCCTGACCGGACTCAAAAACGGATGGGCCTTTGCATGGCGCACCCTTATAGCCGCCGAACTGGTCTTTGGCGTCAGTTCAGGCTCGGGCGGCATCGGCTGGTTCATCTACGAGAACAAGAATCAACTGGAGATTGCCTATGTCTTCGCCGGACTGCTGACAGTCATCGGTATCGGCGTCACAATGGACAGTCTGTTCCGTCTGGTTGAGCAGCACACAGTCAACCGCTGGGGCATGAAGTTTTAATACAGTGAGGATTACGGGACGCAGTACATGCATTCAGATCATCCATTCGATGTTGCAGTAATCGGTGCCGGTGCCAGTGGTACGCTATTGGCAAGCCAATACAGCAGACAAATTCCTCCTGGAAAACGCCTTGCGCTTATTGGTGCGGGTACTCGCCCGGGCCGCGGTGTGGCCTATGAAACCCCCTACTTTGCCAACGTACTGAATGTCCCTGCGGGCAATATGAGTGCCTTTCCGGGTGACAGCCAGCATTTTGTACGCTGGCTTGCCTCTCGACTGCCAGATGCCGATGCCGGTACGTTCGCACCTCGATGCATGTATGGTGATTATCTGGCAGGGATTCTTGCGGAAACACTAAAGAGCGAATCGGTACAGTTGGTGGATGCCACGGCTATTGGTCTGAGCCTCCGTAGTGGTCTCTGGACCATACATCTGGAGAATGGCTCAATCATTCAGTCGTACTTTGTCGTACTGGCCATCGGCAATGCGCTCATACCTGCTGTTCCGCTTGATATCAGCCGTATCGCTCCGTTTTTCCGAGGCACCCCGTGGGCCGCAGACGCCATACAGGGACTTTCCCGCAATGCGACCGTCCTGCTTATCGGCACAGGGCTGACGACGGTGGATGTTGCCCTGTCATTGCGTGAATCCGGACATACGGGACAAATCCACGCCGTTTCCCGCCATGGGAGAGTGTATCATCACCACAAGCCGTATACCCAGCAGCCACTGGTCGAGTTGCCGGACGAATTTAGAACTCCTCGATCGGCATTGCGCTGGACCCGTGCTGCAATAGAAAAGTTGGAGGACTCGGGAGGGGATTGGCGCGCCGTGATAGACAGTCTGCGGCCGCATTTGGCAGCCATTTGGCATCAATGGCCGTTACAACAACGCTCCTCCTTTTTGCGCCATGTCCGGAATCTATGGGATATTCATCGTCATCGCATGGCTCCAGAGGTCGCCGCACAGCTTAACAGGCTTTTGGCTGACGGCATTCTCACCATTCACTCTGGCCGGTTGCTTAAAGCCGAAACCGACGGGGCACGTGCCTGCATAACCATTCGTCCATCGCAGAGTAAAGACACCATAGCCTTGCACGTAGATCGGGTAATCAATTGCACCGGTCCCAGTCGCAACTATTTGACAACAGTTATACCGCTGATTGCCGGGATGCGTGATCAGGGCTGGCTTACTCCGGATCAGCTTCGGTTGGGTATCGAAACCGACATAAACGGAGGACTCATCGGGGCTGATGGCAGCACAGTTCGAAACCTCTTTGCCATTGGGCCGTTACGCATACCCGCTCTGTTTGAATCCATAGCTATTCCGGAAATCCGTGTCCAGGCTGAAGAATTGGTAAAATTGCTTGCATCTGAATCAAGGAGAATTTGATGGATCCGATCTATCTCGATTATAACGCGACCACACCTGTTGACCCACTGGTAGTATCAGAACTGCTCCCCTGGTTGAATGAAGGATTTGGTAATCCTTCCAGTAGTCACCCTTACGGCCAGAGGGCCAAACGGGCAGTAGAACAGGGCCGGACGCAGCTGGCCACTCTGTTGGGATGTAACCCGGCAGAGATCATTTTTACCAGCGGAGGAACCGAGTCCAATAATCAGGCTCTGATCGGCATTGCCCTGGCCAACTGCGGGCGAGGCAGACATATCATCACCTCTGCCGTTGAGCACCCGGCCGTGCTCAATCCTCTTAAATGGTTAGAGAGTCAAGGGTTTACAATTACCATACTGCCGGTGGATTGCAGCGGTCGTGTTGAGTTGGATGTACTTCGTAGCGCCATTACTGACGAAACGATTCTGATAAGTATCATGCATGCCAACAATGAGGTCGGCACAATTCAACGGCTGGCTGATATCAGCATCATCGCTCATGAACACGGCATATTATTTCATACTGATGCTGCCCAGTCGCTGGGTAAGATACCGGTGCAAGTTGATGAACTTGGAGTAGATCTATTGACGGTTGCAGGACATAAACTTTACGCGCCGAAAGGTGTTGGGGCTCTTTATGTACGTAGTGGAGTAAAAATTAATTCCTATCTGCATGGAGCTGGCCACGAAGCGGGACGGAGAGCTGGCACTGAAAACGTTCCTTACATTGTCGCATTGGGTAAAGCGGCTGAATTGGCTGGTGAGAGGCTCACAGCTGATGGAGCAAGGGTTCGTGAGTTGCGGGACCATTTTCACGCCCGCCTTAATAAGTTGCTGGAAGGCGTCGTTCTGAACGGACACCTAACTGAACGGCTTCCCAACACGCTGAATGTAAGTTTCACAGGAGTTATCGGCGCTGAACTGCTTGAGCATACAACTGAAATAGCGGCATCCACCGGGTCGGCCTGCCATGATGGCAGTGGTGAGTTGTCAGGTGTACTTAAAGCGATGGGACTTTCGCGAGCACAGGGTTTTGGTGCAGTTCGTTTCAGTATTGGCCGTCAGACAACCCGTGAGGAGTTGGACCAGGCTGCAGAGATTATTGCAGAGAAGGTTCATAAACTTCGAGTCGGCAGCGAGATATCTCAAAGCAAAAGGCGTGAGGACGACTCAAAATAACAGATTGATTCGATTTGAGTTACAAATTGAAATAACCTGTTGAAATTGTGTTTATGATCGTAAATATAAATTGAATATCCTTGGAGCCAATCGATTTATAAATATAAAACTTATAGACATTATATTTTTTAGTTGACACCTTTTTTATGATTTGGTAGTTTGGCCACAACATAACAAACAAGCTCGGGGAAATCCTCCGATCAACTGCACATAACCAAAGACTGACCAGAAAAACTGGAGGTCAAGGAAAGAGCGATTCTGCTCCTATCCTTGACCTCTTTTTTTTGTACCTGTTTTTCGTAGCGTAAACGACTGCTCTTATAGAAAGGCTGACCATAGATTTTGGAGGCTTGATGCAATAGTTATGGAGGTATTGCCTGAAATCAACTTAAGGGAAACAGGCACCCTAACTAAGTCACCACATGTAAATAGTGAAACTGAAAAACCACAAATGAAAGGAGCAAGTCGCATGAGAGTAAAAACAATAGTATCAATTTTGGCATTAGTAGTTACAACCACTGCAGCAGCAATGCTGTCCGGTTGCAATAGTTCGTCGGCGACAGCCGCCGCAGCCCCTCCGGCAACAGCGGCTCAACTGAGCGATTTTTTCAAAACCACAGACTGGGTAGCACTGCATGCAAGCGATGCAAATTTTGTCATAATTGATACCCGCTCCAAGGCAAACTACGATCTGGGGCACATCCCCGGAGCAATAAGTATTCCTCGGAATCAGTTTTATTTTTCAAGAAAGGTTATTGACCCAGCCACTGGAACCTATCGTCTTAAAGCTGACGGTGTAACTCCATTTGAAATTGCTTATGATATTCCAACTCCGGCAGAGCTAATTGACATACTCACCCGGAACGGCATCACACCTGATACCACAGTGGTTTCGTATGACAATGATACGTCCTCCTATGGTCCACGCGTAACGTGGGTATTGAAAACCTATGGTCACGCTAAGGCTTACGCAATTGATGGTGGTATTGACAAATGGAAGGATGTTGATGGCCGGACCTTGAGTACAACTTCAGCAACTCAAACGCCAAGCGCAAAACCTTACAAAATTGCCAGCTACAACAACTATCGCATCAACAAGGCCGATCTGGCCGCAGTTATCGATACAGCGAATGGTAATCATACCAAGGCAGGATATGTTATTTCTGATGTCAGGACACCCAGTGAGTATACCGGATTCGGGACAACTGTAACTTCCGGCACCGCTACAGGCGGCGCATGGACGCTAAACTCGACCCCTTTTATCTACAGTTCCAACGTAGGAGCACGTCCTGGTCATATCCCATACGACAAATTCAGCGATTATGAGTCTGCCGTCTTTACTGATTACATCAACCCGACAACAGGTCTTCCGGTTGCCAGCACTCTTCAGGCCGGTAGGAACGTAAAAGTTCTTAAAAGTGCAATCGACATCCAGGCACATTTTGACAGCCTTGGCATAACAAAAGATAAAATTGTCTATAACTTCTGCGAGGGTGGATTCAGATCCGGCGTCTACACACTGATTCAACTTGGCCTCGGCTATACCAACGTCTACAACTACGATGGTTCGTGGAATGAGTGGTCAATTCTTGACCCGACATTGTATCCGGTTGTAACCGGTGATGGTCGTGTAAGCGGACCGTAATTTTCTGTTAGCTTGGAGGTCGGTTGAGTAGACCGGCCTCCTTGTAGAAAAATTTGTATCGCTTACGTCGTTCTTTGATAATTTAGGTATTAGATTAAACGATAAGATGTATCTATCGTATTAATTTTACCGGTTTTACTTCCGGTTAATTCGTCTGCTATGGTGTTTGCCGAATCAGCAAATTTCTATCTGCTGATCAAAAAGTTAGCTACCATTGGGTAGCCGATAGCACAACACTACGACACTGTTCCGTATCGCGGGACGTATTTAACTGGAAGGAGTTGAATCTATGAAAAGTTGTGCAGGCGTAAGATCATTATTGGCGATTATGATGTTGGGAATTGCAGGGCTGGCAGGATGCGCCAGTAGCGCTGCAGAGAAGACCTCGGGGGCACCTGTGGCAAAAGCGTACAGTGATCCGTCCCTTGTTACGGAGGCAGCAACCGTGAAAGCATCACTCGGCAAGACGGGAACGGTCATTATCGATGCAAGGGCTGCTTCGGCATTTGCTGCCGGCCATATTCCCGGCGCAGTCAATGCAATTTGGCAATCTTTTGCCACGGTAGCTACCGGGGCTCCCGGAGATGCAAACTGGGGGGTTTTAAAATCACCAACAGAAATCGGGGTTGCTCTTGGCAACCTGGGTATAGATGCCTCCAGCGAGGTCCTTGTCTATTCGGATGCACCAAATGGTTGGGGAGAGGATGGCCGCATACTCTGGATGCTGAGGATGGCCGGGGTAACAAAATCCAGCATGCTCAATGGTGGAGTGACTGCCTGGAAAACAGCCGGTTTTGGTCTCTCCACAGCGGCAACTCCGGCACCGGTGGCAAAGACATTTAACATTGCTTCGCTTGCCAGCGATTTTGTAACAGATAAAAGCTGGATTCTCGCCAACATTGCCAGAAGTGATGTCAAGATCATTGATGCTAGGGACCCCGAGGAATATGCGGGGGCTATCAAGTACGGCGAAAAGCGTGGTGGTCATCTGCCTGGTGCCATAAGTCTGCCGTTCAACACAGCCCTTTTTACCAACAATTCAGTTAATCCTGGAATTTTGAAAAGTCAGGATGAACTGGAAGCGCTCTTCACGGCTGCCGGGATCAAGAAAACAGACACCATAGTCTGCTACTGCACCAAGGGTATTCGCTCAGGTTTGATGGCAGTGACGTTACGCATGGCAGGTTACAGTAAAGCGGTCAATTACGATGCTTCATTTTATGACTGGGCTGGCGATCTTACTGCCCCTGTAACAGCTTACAGCTCTCCCGATATCATTTCATTCGCAGGTGTTCTTAGTAGTAAGCTTGCAACCACAGTGATTCTTGACGCCCGTCCGGCAACTGATTATGTCGCCGGACACATACCTGGCGCAATCAACGTTATGTGGCAAACCTTTGCTACCGTAGCAGTTGGGAGCCCCGGTGATGCCGGTTGGGGTGTGCTGAAGCCGGCCGCGGAAATTGGTGCCCTACTGGCTAGCCTTGGTATTGACAGCAGTAAGGATGTTGTTGTCTATGCTGGTGCGCCGAGCGGTTGGGGAGAAGACGGTCGAATCGTCTGGATGCTGCGTATGGCCGGCATATCAAAATCCAGTATGCTGAATGGCGGCTACCAGGCATGGATCAGCGGCGGATACTCAGTTGATGCAAATGCCGTCACTCCTGTGTCTACCGCATTTTCGCTTGTATCACTTGATTCTAGTTTCACTGTAGATAAAGCCTGGATAGTGGCCAATAAATCGCGCTCCGACGTTAAGATTCTCGATGTTCGTGCAGCTGATGAATATGCAGGGGCAATAAAATACGGAGAAAAACGAGGAGGGCATATTCCCGGTGCCATCTCACTGCCATTCGATAATGCACTTTTTGTTAACAACGGCGCTATACCTGGCTTTTTCAAGAGTCCTGAACAGCTTGAAGCGATATTCAGCGCAAATGGTCTGAAAAAGACCGACACAATAGTCAGCTATTGCACAAAAGGCATCCGGTCGGCAGAGATGACAATGGCCCTGCGTATGGCGGGTTATACCAAGGCAATAAACTATGACGCGTCATTTTATGAATGGGCCGGCGATACAACCCTTCTGGTTCAGTAACGGATTAAATTCAAGCAGTTAATCACATATTTTGTTGAAAAGAGGGCGTCATTATTGGCGCCCTTCTAACTTCACCTCGAGAGGGCACGCATGAAAAATCTAGTTCAATCATCACTCCTAGCTCTGGCACTTGTCTCGGCATCAGTCTCCGTATGTTTTGCCGGCGCCTGGACCGCCCCCCAAAACAATTTCTACGAAAAACTGGCCTTCAATTACTACTATTCACACGAAACCTTTGGTCCAACCGGAAGTCGCAGCAGCACTCCGAATAACGGAAAATTTACGGATTACAACCTCAGCAACTATTTCGAATACGGCCTTACCAACGATCTGACGGTTATTAATTCTCTGGCCTATAAGTGGCTGAGAAATGAAGACGATAAAATTCTCGCTACCGGCCGCGGTCTGGGCGATGTGGATCTGGGCCTGCGCTACAAACTTCTGGACAGTGAAAAGATTGGAATTGTTTCCAGCCAACTGCTGGTGAAGATCCCCGGTCCGTATGGAAAAAATGACGCACTGCCATTAGGCAACGGTCAGTTCGATACCGAACTGCGGCTTCTCTACGGCCGCTCGCTGTACCCCTATATCCCTGGCTACGCTAATATTGAAGTCGGCTATCGCCTGCGCGCAGAGGATCCTTCCGATGAAATCCGCTATCTGGTTGAATTCGGCGTGGACATAACCAAGGAGATCTACACCCGCGCCAAGCTGGATGGAATTGTCAGCGTGAACAACGGGAAAAAACTCGACAGCAGCGGTAATCCCACAGCGACCAACAATTTTGACCTTGGTAAACTGGATTTGACCCTCGGATATAAAATCAGACCAAGCTGGGGAGTTGAAGCTTCATATGTACCGGCAATTTATGGTCAAAACACCGCTGCTGGAGCCACATATAGCTTTGCATTATATTTTAAGACACCATAGGAAATGAGTCATGAGCACTACTATTCAACACCAGTTTCGTAAAGGGCTTCACGGACAAATTGAAACGACAATATCTGGCTGCACCAATTGTGGTGAATGCGTAAAAGAATGTGCATTTCTCAAAAAATATGGAACACCAAAAACAATTGCCGAGAAGTTTGACGCAACAGATACGAAGTCCCTAATCACATCTTTCGACTGTAGTCTGTGTGGGCTGTGTTCGCTGGTCTGCCCGGAGCAACTAGATCTGGAGGGGCTGTTTCTTGATATGAGACGTGAAGCGGTGGATCGAGGCTACGGGAACTTTTCCGAACATACTCCTCTTGTTACCTACGAAAAACTTGGGACATCACGCCGATTTACTCTGTACCGCTTGCCGGAAGGGTGTTCAACGATCTTCTTCCCCGGTTGTTCATTGTCCGGAACACGTCCGGACGGAGTTAACAAGGTCTTTGCCGAATTGCACAAAGTTGATCCAACAGTGGGGATCGTTTTTGACTGCTGCCTGAAACCGTCCCATACACTCGGCCGCGAACAGTACGTAAACGCCATGTTTGAAGAGATGAATAGTTGGCTGGTGAACCAAGGGGTTAAAGAGGTTCTGGTTGCCTGCCCCAACTGCCAGGTAATGTTCGATACATTTGGCCACGGTCTCAAGGTTCGAACCGTGTGGGAGGCTCTGGCGGATTCAGATTTTCAGCCAGAAAAAATTTCAGGTACAGTGACGGTTCACGATCCCTGTGTAATCCGTAGTTCCGGTCAGGTACATCAATCGGTGCGCAACCTGCTGGAGCGCCAGGGAGTGAATGTTGAAGAAATGCCGCATTCCGGCAGAACCACTGTCTGCTGCGGTAAAGGCGGGGCGGTTGACATGCTTAATCCGGAGCTGGCGGCATCTTGGGGAAGCCTGCGAAAAAATGAAGCGGCTGGCAGAAGAACCATAACGTACTGTGCAGGATGTGTCCAGGCACTTGGAAGTCATACGCCGACCAATCATCTGGTTGATATGCTCTTCTCTCCGAAGCAGACCCTTGCAGGAAAGAAAAAGGGAGCTGGTGCTCCGATAACCTATCTGAACAGGCTTTTACTGAAGAGAAGTTTCAATCGTAAGGAGGGATTTACCGTGAGTCGGGAACGAACTTTTACACAGGAACAAGAGCAGCCAAAGAAGCGTTCCGTTAAACCGCTGGTAATTCTTGCACTGCTCGTAGCCGCAGTTGTCGGCATTCAAGTGTCGGGAGCTACAGAGTATCTCCAGCAGGAAAGATTGCAGGCGTTGATTGCATCGTATGGAGCACTTGCACCGGCAATCTATATTTTAATTTATTCTCTGGCGCCGGTGCTTTTCCTACCAGGTTTGCCGATTACCATTGTGGGAGGTATTGCTTTTGGGCCGTTCTGGGGGGTGGTCTACACTATCATCGGATCTACAATCGGCGCTTCCCTGGCCTTCCTTGTTGCACGTTATGTGGCCCGTGACTGGGTGGCAAGCAAACTTACCGGTCCAAAATGGAGCAAGCTCGATACTGAAGTGGCTCAGCACGGGTGGAAGGTTGTTGCATTTACCCGCCTGATTCCGGCATTCCCATTTAATCTGCTCAATTATGCTTTTGGGCTCACCAAGGTGTCGTTTATCCAGTATGTGGTTACTTCGTTTATCTGTATGCTGCCGGCTTGCATTGCCTTTATTGTTTTTTCCAGTTCTCTGTTGGGAATTATCAAAGGCAAGGTTTCACCAACCGCATTATTGGGGATTGGACTGATTGTGCTGGTATCGTTAATTCCGGTGATCTACAAGAAATTCAAAAAAAATACGACTGGTGAGGCACTAGCGGAGTGAGTAAGAAATTATCTGATATAGCCCTGATCATTCCTGCCAGGAACGAAGAACTGTCCCTACCGGGTGTACTCAGGAACATACCACCGATAATTTCAAGAGTTGTTGTTGTTGATAACGGCTCAACTGACGGGACAGCCCGGATTGCTGCCGCCTACGGAGCTCAGGTTGTGTACGAAGAAATTCCTGGTTACGGCAGGGCCTGTCTAGCTGGGCTGTCCGCCTTGCGTGATAATCCGCCAGAGATTGTTGCCTTTGTGGATGCCGATGGCAGCGATGAACTGGCGTGCCTTCCTGTTCTCATTGCACCAGTCGTTGCTGCAGAGCAGGACTTTGTATTGGGGGAGCGCATTCCCGTCGACAACAGGGCACTGAGTTTTCAACAGCAATTTGGCCATCTGCTGGCAACCGGCCTAATCAGGTTGTTCTGGCAGCACCGCTATAATGACCTGGGACCGATGCGGGTAATAACATGGGGTGCTCTCGAACGACTCAAGATGGCCGATCAGGATTTCGGCTGGACCGTTGAAATGCAGGTACGCGCCATTAAAAATGGCCTGAAAATTCTGGGAATACGTGTGCCTTATCATAAGAGAAGCGCCGGAAAATCAAAAATCAGCCGGACAATATCTGGCACTTTCAAGGCAGGAAGCACAATCCTGTGGACCATTGGCCGGGAGTTACTGTCTGAAGTACTCGAACGCAAACGACGAATGGCAGTTCTTGACGCAGGAATCACGGCCAAGATTACACAATAAAAAGGAGATGAAATATGCAGCACATACAAGGAACAATTAATCAAAGGAACCGATCTGCCGTATACCGTTTACTGGCCAGCATACTGACGGTCGTTGCACTGCTGACAGTAGTAACGTCAGTCTCTTTCGCAGCAGACCTTGCCATGATTGATGCGGCCACTTTGAAGGGGAATACGACAAAATGGGTCGTTCTGGATTCCCGGCCCAAGTCGGAGTGGGAAGCGGGACACATCCCCGGAGCAATCCAGTTTTTCTGGGACAATTACACCCGTACTGATGCCAAGGGAGTGAAGTATGCGGCACTCCCTCCTCAAGAGTACGCTGCCGCGTTTGCCAGGCTGGGAATAGATGAAAAAACACCACTGGTTATTTACGGCGATGCAGACAAAAGCTGGGGGAGCGAGGGGTACACTGCTTGGCTATTTTCCTGGTTGGGACACAAAGGACCTGTGCGACTGTTGAACGGAGGTATTCAGGCATGGAAAAACCAGAATTTCCCCATCTCGAAAGACGCTGAAAAGCCTGCTGCTGCAAAAGCCCGATACCTGGTAGACCTCAAGCCGCAGTACATAGTTTCAACTGAAGATATTCAGAATGCCAAAGGAGCCTATACGTTAGTTGACACCCGTTCCACCTTTGAATGGATCAAAGGAAAAATCCCCGGCGCCATCCATATTCCCTGGGAGGATTTCTTCACCGGCAAGGATCGCCATCCGCTTCCTGCCGCTGATTTGAAAAAATTGCTGGCAAAGCACAAGGTCGATACCTCCAAGCCGGTCGTGTACTACTGCCTTGGTGGAGTACGTTCGGCGTATGTCTGGACTGCACATCAATTGGCCGGTTTGCCGGATGCAAGGAATTATAAAGGCAGTTGGGCTGCGTGGGAAAAACGGTCAGGACAATAGTTAGCGCAATGGCGAATCTCTCACGGACAACCATCATTTGTGTATTCTCTCTGGCATTGACTGTACAAATATGTGCGAACACGGGACAAGCATGGAGTGCGAGTGTGCCAGGTTTGTCACCGCCATCAGGCAGCGGAAAACGAAAACTGCTGTTGTTCGCCAAGAACCCTTCCACATGGTCAATTATAAAAAACGGCGCTCATGGCAAACTTGTCTACCGGGAAGCGACCGGCAATTTCACCCTGACAGCGACTGGACTTCAGCCACAATCTTCATATGCGCTTGTCAGGTATGCTGATTCACCGCCAAACGGTGACATTGTGGCACGTGGTTACAGCAACGAAAATGGCTCATTGGAGCTCAGCGGAATCTGGAAAAACTGGACGAAAAAATTCTGGGTTGTTGCTGGTGATGATGTATCTGGTAGCGTCGGAGAGTATGGGAAACTCAAATCCTGGCGACCTGACAGATATTTATTTGAAGAAAAACCGCTTGGCATTGTCTGTAACTGCCCTGAGCCGGAGGAACCATAGTGAGGGCGCAGTTCAGAAATCAGGTTGAGTCTGTTGATGTGCGGCTCACTGCATTCAATAAGCTGGAAACTCTCCAGGTAAATCTGGGTGATCTCTGCAATCTTAATTGCTCCCACTGCCATCACAACGCATCTCCGCGTGGAGTTAGGATCTTGGGGCGGGATGTCATAGACAGGATTGTAGCTTTTCTTTCACGTCACCCCGGTCTGACATTGGACATTACCGGTGGTTGTCCGGAAATGAATCCGGATTTCAGATATTTCATCGAAGCGACACGGGGGCTTGCAGAACGCCGCATTATCCGCAGCAATCTGGCCATCGCCCTTGAACCGGGAATGGAATGGCTGCCTGATTTTTACCGGAAGCACGAATTGGTTGTCATGGCATCGCTTCCCTGTTACGAACCTGAGAATGTCGAGAGGCAGAGAGGTGGTGGCGCATTCAACCGAAGTATTGAAGTGTTACAGCAGCTTAACCGACAAGGGTACGGCAATGATCTTGAACTCCATCTGGTACATAATCCTGGCAATGGCTCAGTATCAGGGTCACGAGACATGTTGGAAATCCATTATCGCAAAGAGTTGTATAAACATTTCGGCATCAGTTTCAGTCGGCTCCACTGTATGAACAACACCCCACTCGGACGTTTCAGGGATCAGCTGGAGCGTAAGGGTACCTATCGGAAGTACATCGAGCATCTGGCTGAAAAATTCAACCCGTCAACTACAGAGCAGATTATGTGTCGCTCGCTGATCAGCGTTGGCTGGGATGGAGTGCTCTATAACTGTGACTTCAATCTGGCTGCCGGATTACCGCTTACCCGGAAAGACGGGGCACTTGCAACCATTGAACAGATTGATGAGGTAATTAAGCCGGGTAGCGATATTCTGATGGCTGAACACTGTTACAGTTGCACTGCCGGTCAGGGCTCGGGTTGTGGCGGGGTATCGACAGGAATTTCCGACGAAGCAGACGCTGCCACTGAAAAAAATATACCGGGTGTGAGTATATGTATGCAGCAATAGTTCCATTCCTGGCCGCCATTCATTTTGCAGCACTTTTGGGTCTCTGTCTTTACGGTGTCCACAGGTTGTGGTTAATTCGTTGTCTGATTTTACCAAAACCGCATGAGACACTCCCGCAACCTTTCGCCATACCAGAAGAGTTTCCAATGGTGACGGTGCAACTGCCGCTTTATAACGAGCGCTTTGTCTCCGAGCGCCTGCTTGATGCAGCAGCTCGCCTGGATTGGCCGTCAGATCGGTTCGAGATTCAGGTTTTGGATGATTCTAACGATGAAACCTGCCGTCTTGTGGATGACAGGGTTGCATTCTGGCAACAACAGGGTATTGCCATCACGGTGGTAAGACGGGCAAACCGCTATGGTTACAAGGCCGGGGCACTGGCCAATGGACTGATTGTGGCGCGGGGAGAATTTATTGCGGTCTTTGATGCCGATTTCATACCGCCAGTGAATTTCCTCCGTTCTACCATGCCCTGGCTCCGGAACCGGGAGATCGGCATGGTTCAAACCCGCTGGGATTTTTGCAACAGCGAACACTCCTGGTTCACCGGCATCCAGGCGCTGTTGCTCGGACCTCATTTCAGTATAGAACATCGCGTACGCTATCAGCAGGGTTGGTTCTTCAACTTCAATGGCACTGCCGGTGTCTGGCGCAGAACCGCCATAGAGTCTGCCGGTGGCTGGCAGTCAGACACGGTCACTGAAGATCTTGATTTGAGTTATCGGGCTCAGTTAGCCGGATGGCGATTCGTGTATCGCGAAGAGTGCCAGGTTCCGTCCGAGCTTCCGGTTACCATGGCGGCCCTGCGCGGCCAGCAGCAGCGATGGGCAAAAGGCTCCATTCAGACTGCCAGAAAAATTCTTCCGCTCCTGTTGAAGCGGAGTCTTCCGTTGGCAGTCAAAATCGAAGCGATATCACATCTGATGGCCAACATATACTGGCTGCTTGGAATGATTGTCATGTTGACACTTTATCCGACGGTGACGTGGCGTATCGGTATTGGCATGCATCAGATCTTGCGCGTGGATTTACCGCTATTCCTTGCCACCAGCGGAGCGATAATGGCTTATTTCCTAATATATTCTATCCGGAACGGCTCGGTGAAACTGGCCCATGTTTTTCTGTTGCCGGCCTTAACGATTGGCCTGGCACCCAGCATCTCGCTTTCTGTTATCAAAGGCTTGTTCCGAAAAGGAGGTGAGTTTGAACGCACACCAAAATTCGGTATTCGAGGGCGTGATCGGTTACCTGGCCTGGCTGCTCTGTACCATCAGAAAAACCTGCCATACATTGTCATGAATACCGCATTGTTCTTTTACTGTTTGCTGCCGGTGATTTTCGCCTGGCAACGGGAAACCTGGTTCGCCGTCCCTCTTTTTCTATTGTTTCCATTCGGTTTCGCACTGGTTCTGATAAAAGATATCAAAGAATCGCTTCCCGCAGTAAAGGCGTACTGAACACTATGGGGATTGAGGCAAATCATGATGCTGTCATTATCTTTGTTCGTAATCCTGTGCCAGGAAGGGTAAAAACCCGTCTGGCCCGTGAAATAGGCAATGATGAAGCCTGCTGTTTGTATCAGGCAATGGTAGATGACCTACTGGAAGAGGTTTCTAGGTGTGGCGCTCCAATATATCTGTTTCATGACGGTGACGACTCGACAGAACTGCCGGGAAAGTGGTCCTGTTCGGCTCATGAAATCGTCCCACAGTCAGGAATTTCCATAGGAGATCGCATGACGGCAGCATTCATCTATCTCTTCAGTCAGGGACGAAGCCGCGTAGCATTGCTTGGCAGTGATATACCAGGACTCGATAAACCAATACTATCAGAAGTATTCGATAAACTAGACTCCAATGACGTGGCAATAGTCCCTGCTGAAGATGGTGGCTACTGCCTAATCGCTTTACGCTCAGATAAATTTCGCGAGTCAATATTTCAGGAAATTGAGTGGAGCACGGACACCGTACTTGCAAAAACTCTTGAAAGAATTTCAGCTGATGAACTTAAGGTGTCTCTCCTCGAAAGCAGACGCGATATCGATACACTGGCAGACTTGGAACGTTACCGAAGCAACCCCGCAGTGACTTCATACCGCCTCAATAAGCTGATAACAGAAATTAAAGCTTTTAATAACCCCCGTCTATGAAGCTTCTCTTCCTGACCTTTGATTATCTCACTCAGCCTCTCGGTGTGTCTTCTCTCTCTGCTGTACTTACTCAACTCGGACACCAGGTTGAAGTATCTGCGCTTAACGACATAGCCAGACAACAAGAACTGCTTGATACATTTCAGCCTGATTTTCTCTGCCTGTCATTAATTACCGGCCAACATCCGTTATTCATTGAGCGAGCAAGGCAGATCAAGAGTAGTCATCCAAAACTGATTGTACTGGCCGGAGGACCGCACCCGACCTTTTACCCTGATTGCATTACTGAGCCATGCATAGATGCGATTTGTCGTGGAGAAGGCGATACAGCGCTTCCAGCTTTAGTTGATTTTGTCGTTAAACATAATTCACTACCGAAGTTGCTCGCAAACTGGTGGATCAAGCAACCTGACGGCACAGTTGCAAAAAACGATGTGGCTGCATTCTGCAAAGATCTGGATCAGTTGCCATTTCCAGACCGATCGATATTTGATCGCGCCAGACCTGGTTCTCAACCGGTGACGGCGTATGTGATGTCGTCTCGCGGTTGTCCTTTCAACTGTAGTTACTGCTTTAACCATGCGTACCGGGAACTTTATCATGAGCATGGGGGAGTCTGCCGTCGTCGTAGTGTCGAAAATGTAATTGCTGAAATTCTTGAAATCAGACGGTTATATCCGCTTCAGATGGTGGTTTTTCAGGATGATACGTTCAATCTTGACAAGAAATGGCTTCAGTCGTTCTGCATACGGTATCCGCAGGAAGTGGGACTTCCGTTTCATTGTCATCTTCGCGCTGATCTGCTTGATGAGTCGAGCGCGGGATTGCTCCGGCAAGCCGGATGTCTCTCGGTCAAACTTGGCCTGGAATCAGGTCCGGAGCACGTTCGCAATGGAATTCTCAAGCGCGCAATGAGTCTCGAACAGTTTGAAGAGGCGTGCAGGCTGTTACACAAGAACGAGATTCGCATTGCCACTGAAAACATACTCGCTATACCCGGAACGACGCTTGAAGACGATCTCCTTACCTATGAAATTAATCGCAAGATCAGGCCGCATCATTCTTTTGCAACACTGATGCAGGTTTACCCAGGCACCGGGATCGCAGAATATGCTTTAGAAAGAGGATTTGTATCAGGGAGGGTCATGGATTTTCCTGCAACATTTTATGATGATTCTATTGTTGAAATCAGTGACAAGGAAATGCGTGGCAGGCTGAGGGCGCTATTTGCACTGAGCGTTAGTCTCAATCTGCCGGTTGGCGTCGTACGCCGTCTTATTAAACTACCGCTCCGGAAGTGGTTCGATTTTGTCGACAGATTTTGGAAAGGCTATTGTCTCAGGTTCAGGATTTACCCATACCGGCAGAGTCCGCTCAGCTTTGTTAAAGAAGTGCGCGCCTATCTTGGGGGAAGATATTATTGAACTGGAATGCAGGAGATAGAGTATGCGCGTGATGTTGACCCGCCCGCAATTAAACCTGGTGAGCTACCGGTTTCCGGATATCGGTCTCGGGTATCTGGCAACGGGGCTGAGAAATACCGGTTTCACACCATTAATCCATGTCCCGGATACCAGAGGGTGGAACCTGTCGAGTACAATTGAAACCATCAGGCACAGTAACGCAGATATTGTCGGTATCAAGGTCATGACCGCAGATCTGATCGCCTGCCGTCAGTTATACGATGCACTGCGCTCAACCCTTCCAGGTCTTCCGATAGTTTTAGGCGGACCGCACGTATCCGGGGCCAAGGAAGATGTTTTTGCACAATTTCCCGGCCTTAATTACGCGTTTGCAGGTGAGGCGGATCGGAGTTTTCCTCAGTTTGTGGAGATGTTGCGAAAAACCGACTCTGCGCCGTCTGATAACGACATGAAAAGCATTTCCGGGCTTATGTGGCAATCCAGAGGGGAAGTACGGAGCAATTCAGTTGACGTTATTGATGACCTGGATGCTCTGGGGTGGCCTGCCTGGGACCTCCTCAGGCCTGAGGAAACGCATGTTCCGTTCAATGTGTTCTACTCGAAACGGCAGCCGATTGCCGGTATTACCACCGCCCGAGGCTGCACCTCCCACTGTACCTACTGCGCCATCCATCTCATCGAGGGACGACGCTATCGCGCCCGCTCTCCGGAGCATGTCCTGGATGAAATCGAGCTGCTGGTGCGGACTCATGGGGTGCGGGAAATTCAGTTTGTGGATAGCAACTGCATTCAGGATAAGGCGCGCATGATCGCAATCTGCCGGGGGATTATCGAGCGCAAACTGAATATCACCTGGAGCTGCCCGAACGGGGTAAAAGCGCAAAATGTTGATGCAGAAGTCGCAGAATGGATGGGAAAGAGCGGTTGCCATTTTGCCTTCCTCGGGATCGAAACCGCTAGCCACCGCATACAACGTGAGATAAAAAAAGGACTCAACCTTGCTCAGCTCCCTGAAAAAATAGCCATACTCAAACGTAATGGTATCAATGTCGGTGGTTTCTTTATGATCGGGTTTCCCAATGAAACCAGAGAGGAGATTGATCAAACTATTAACCTCGCCCTTTCACTGGACATTGATGTTGCGGCTATTTCGGTGTTTGTTCCGCTGCCGGGCTCAGAACTGTTTGAGCAACTACCTTCGCGCGTAACTAAACGATTTACGGATTGCGCCTTTCAAAATGCATATAACGACCTGTCTCAAGTTTCCCCGGATAAATTACATGCGATAGCTGCCAAGGCTTTCTTCCGCATGAGCTTGAAACCTTCGCGGACTCTCTTCTTCCTCAAAAATCTGAACTCATTTCACAAATGGAAACACGTGGTGGGATCTGTATCTCGCCATATCAAAAATGTGCTTGCAATCTCCAATTAGTCGTTGTTGCGTATATCAGCAGTGGAATAGTTAGAAAGGAGCGGACCAATGAAGAAAATATTTTTTGTATCATTACTGATTTCAGCTTTGGTTATTCATGAGGGCTGGTGTACGGACGCTCTCCAAAAAGCGGTTCCCAATGCCCCCCCAGCAACTGATGTAATCCCCATTGATCTAACATCATCAATTCCTGGCACTTCAATTGAACAAAGAGGAGAAAAGCGCAAACTCATAGGGTCTGCTATTTCAGTAGGTTCTCCTTTGCCAACGAAGCCCTTGATCGATGCGTTTTCCCTCAAGAAGGTTTACCTCAACCAGTTTAAGGGGAAAGTCCTGCTTTTAAGTATTGTGCCATCACTTGATACTAAGGTCTGTGAAAGCCAAACACACTATCTGGGTGAACAGGGAGCAAAATTACCGCAAGACGTCGTGAGGGTCGTGATCAGTCGTGATTTACCGTTTGCTCAGAAACGATTTGCAGAAGAGAGCAAACTAATCGATCTCACCTATCTTTCAGATTATCAAGACGGAGCATTCGGCCTTTCTACGGGACTTCTTATCGACGAAAGCAAACTGCTGGCACGTTCAGTGGTTCTGGTAGGTAGGGACGGAATTATACGGTACATCCAGGTCGTGCCAGAACTTTCTCACCTGCCGAACATGGAGACAATTTTCGATAAGTCACTAGAATTACTCAAGGTTAAGTGATTAGACCTTGTTGCACTTATGTTTATAAAGAAAACTCAGCATTCCGGCTGTTAGTGGGGCTAGAAATACTGCGGTAGACACGAGAGGGTTTTCGAGCCATTTCCCCAAAATGAAATAGTCGATTTGCACGTGGTACGTTAAAAATACGGCCCAGCACAGCACTATCCCTGCCGGACCTGCACAATATGGCAGGAACACTGCCAAGAAAAGAGCATACCACGGCTGTAGTGTCGGGGTGAGGAGTAGAAATGCCATCACAGTCACGTAGCATGCTGAAATAATCGTGCGATTTCTTTCAACGGTCTGTGTAGAATTCTGGAGCGATCTTTGAAGCCTGAAAAGAACAGCTGAGGAAATAATCAAAAAAGTACCGAGAACAATCATTCGGGCAAGCGACCCCGAACCAGTGAGAGTGCGCACGGTAGAAAATGCAAATCCTGTAAACTCCCAGTTATAGGCATAGACCTTCAGACTGGTAAGCATATTGGTCAATTCAGGAATGAAGGGCAGAACCAAAGCCGCCAAGCTAGCTAAAAAAGTTGAGACAAACAGAAGCCTTCTGTTGCCGGGAACCAATAGAATAAATATCGGAAAGAGTATCAGTGGTAGAAGTTTGACCAGAACAGCGCCTGCCAATAGCGCTCCTGACAGCATAATGGAGATTATATATTTCACGGGAGTTGGGCAACAGTCTCTGCGGGATAATAGAAGGAGCAATGCTCCTGTCAGCATGGCCAAGCCTGCCCCATCAACATGTCCGGAACTGGCTATCTCTATGACCGGGATTGGGTTCCATGCATAAAGTACTGCGTGCCAGACCGGCATTTCAAGGCGCTTTAGCACCATCATCACTAGCCAGCACAAGAACATATCGATTGCTATCAGAAGCGTTTTCAAGCCAGTGATTGTCCCGCCAAGAGCGGCGCCGGAGGCGAATACTAATTGGGCAGAAGGAGGATATATTGTCACATATTTTGGGTGATTGATGTGTGCATGTATCGATTGCATTTCAACCGGAGGAATCAAAATGGCGGGAGAGTGTGCATAGGGATTAACACCTTTCAGCAACTGTGCGCCATCCCAAAGATATCGGTATACATCGTCCGATAACTGTGGCGGTTTAAAAACGAACAGAAGACGTAACAGTATTGCTACAGTGATGATAATACCCGGAGACAAATTCACAATGTTACGGTCCCCAAGGTAGAGCAAGCTTGCCAATGAAATAACCATGCATGATGTTACGCCAACCAATTGAGGTATTCCAAGGCGCAGTTCTGGCATTAAGGACAAATTCCCACAAGCAAGAACAATAATTAATACGATTGTTGCCTGAATAAAGTTGCGACGATATCTACCTGATATAATAATATTTTTCATGTCTTATGTTTTCTTTTTGGTTTAATTTCGAAATGATACTACCGTTTTTAATTCAAAAACCCAAGATAAATATATAAAACCAGTAGACATACTATTTTTATATTGACAGACGAATCTTCTTTTGCTAGTTTGGCCACAACAATACACACAAGCTGGGCATAACTCCCCGGCTGACACTCACATAACCAAAGACTGACCAGAAAAACTGGAGGTCAAGGAAAGAGCGATTCTGCTTCTATCCTTGACCTCTTTTTTTATTTCAGCGGCACGAGGGACATCATGACAGAAACAAAAAAACTATCACTGATCAGCATGAGTGGTGATTTCGACAAAGTCATCGCCGTATTCACCCTGGCATCCGGGGCGGCGGCGGTCGGTTACGAGGTCAATATCTTTTTCACTTTCTGGGGGTTGAACAGCATTAAGAAAGTGACCGGGCGCAGATTTATCGGCAACGGCTTCATGGCCCGCTTCTTCAATTTCCTGCTCGGTGGGAGGAATAATCTTCCGCTCAGTCGGCTAAACTTCGGAGGCTTGAGTCCGATTCTTATGACCGGCATGATGAAAAGTAAAAACGTGGCAACACTTGAGGAATTGTTCGATGCATCCAAGGCGTTGAAAGTTAATTTTTTCGCCTGCGAGATGGCTATGCACGTACTGGGATTAACCAAGGACGATTTTATACCGGAGGTGAAGGACGTCCTGGGCGTCGCTTCCTTCCTGGAACTCTCGAAAGGAGGTCAGACGTTATTTATATGACCACATACAATCTGGACATAACCAAGGAACGTTGCCCGATGACATTTGTAAAGGCCAAGTTGCATCTGGAACAGCTGGAGTCAGGTGATATCAGCGAAATTCTACTGGTTGCCGGGGAGCCTTTGGACAATGTCCCGCGCACAGCGACTGAACAAGGGTATCAGGTACTGGAGACCATTCACGTACGTGACAACATTCACAAAGTGATTATTAAAAAACCATAGCAGCCAACTTATTAAAAGGAGATGAACCATGGCAGATAACCTTATTCAACGCAGTGTAACCACCTCGGTGGCCAGAAACCTGGCCAGCACCACCAAGACCGCACCACAGCTGGCATCCATTACTCCCCGCCATCTACTCAGTCTGCTCCCCTGGGTGCATGTGGAAGGCGGTACCTACCGCGTCAATCGGACCAGGGTCGAGCTTCCCAATGCGGAGCGGGTCGAGTTTACCCTTACGGATGGTGTCGCAGCCTTCGAGGCCCAAGCGCTACGCAGTGTGCCACTCTTTTCGAAATTATCTGACGATATCATCGGTAAGATAGCCGGTAGCTTCAAGACCGAAAACGTTACTCTGGGGAATACCCTAGTCACCGAGGGAAAGGATCGTAACAAGTTCTTTGTCATTGCTCAGGGGCAGGTGGAGGTACTCAGTAAAGGGGTGCACGGCAGTGATCTGCGCATTGCGCTTTTAAGTGAAGGTGAATACTTCGGCGAGGCCGACCTGATCTCCGATAAACCATCCGATGTCACCATCCGCACCATCAATTCCTGCGTGCTGCTGACGCTATCCCGTAAAGATCTGGATGCCCAGCTCAGCAAGAATGCCGGGTTAAAGCAGGAATTCAAGAAAGCGGTCGAAGAACACCTGGAACTGCTGGCAGTGGTCAACAAATACGGCGAACGCAACATTGATCTGGTTTCCGGTCTCGCAGAGAACGTGATCATTCCCGAGACCTTTGTGGATTATTCCGCCACACCCCGTGAATACTCTCTCAGCGCTGTCCAGACGGTGGTTCGGGTACATACGCGGGTCTCTGATCTCTACAACAACCCCTACAACCAGTTGGAAGAACAGCTGCGCCTGACCATTGAAGGTATCAAGGAACGCCAGGAATGGGAGCTGATCAACAACAAGAGCTTCGGTCTGCTCCATTCCGTGCATCCTTCACATCGCATCAGCTCCCGCTACGGCGCACCGACTCCCGATGACCTGGATGAACTGCTGGCGCTGGTCTGGAAGAAGCCGGCCTTCTTCCTGGCACATCCCAAAGCTATTGCAGCTTTCGAGCGTGAGTGCACCTGGCGCGGTGTCCCGCCGAATACGACTACAGTCTTCGGTACACCGGTCATTCTCTGGCGCGGTATTCCGCTGATCCCCTCTGATAAGCTGGAAGTCAAAAGCCGCTATGCTCACAACCAGTGGCTCGGTACGACCAGCATCCTGCTCGTGAGGGTAGGTGAGGAGGACCAGGGTGTCGTTGGTCTCCACCAGCAGGGCATTCCGGGTGAGATTTCACCAAGCCTGTCCGCACGTTTGATGGGACTGGATAACCTGGGAGTGGCTTCGTACTTGCTGTCGCTTTATTTCTCAGCCGCCGTTCTGACCGACGATGCCATCGGTGTGCTGGAGAATGTTGAGGTCGGCTATTACCATCACTACGAACACAGCGTACCGGTGGCTTACAACTCCGGCGCTGGAATATAAAGGGTGGCCACCATGCCAGATATAACTCCAGACCTGGTTGCCCAGGTCGCTTCACGACTGTACAACCAGCTTCCGGGTGAACATGCGGCGCTTCCCGGAAATGGCACAGATACCCGCTGCATCGCTGCTACGCTTTTTGAACGGGCACAGCAGGAAACATCTGCAATTCCTGGTGGCACTGCCACCGTCGGTAGCATACCGGGTGGTGGTGACGCACTCGGTCTGATAACCAAGGCATTTGAGGCGATCAAGAGCTCATCGTCACCGGCTTCTGCCACCGCCAATCCATTTGCCCACGATCTGTTGTCATCGGTGAATCTGACCCAATCGCCCTCGCTGGGTGACCATGCCGACGGTCTGGTGCGGCAGCAAACCTATATCGGCAGTTCACAACGCCATGGTGATTTGAAGGGGTTTGTCAGCAATATCCAGTCATTTCA
>JAYTVV010000286.1:0-2591 GCA_043743795.1 Geobacteraceae bacterium | reverse complement strand
GTATTCGGCACTGTTATTCTCCCTGCTGATCGCTGTGGTCTGGTTCTGGGGGCGGGTATACATGGGCAAGCTGTTGCGGGTAACCCTGTATCTGGCGATACCGTTTGCGGTGTATCTCAATGAAACCAGGCCGCTGATCGTGCTTAACGACTTCACGCAGACAATCTTTACCCTGCTCTTCGTGCTGTTTGCGGTCTTGATTCTGGTCATTTCTAAGTTTTCACGACGCCTGGGTGGTTTTAAAAGCTCCCCAATGGATTTCCTGATCATTATCCTGGCGATTGCCATCCCCAATCTGTCTGCCCAGCAGTTTCACGAATATCAGGTCGGCCTGGTTGCCGCCAAGGTCATCATGCTCTATTTCAGTTTTGAAGTACTGCTGGCGGAACAGCGTGCGAAGCTGCATAAAATTGCCTTTGTGACGGTGGTCTCACTGATGGTGCTGGCTTTGAAGTAGTTTTTGTAAATTTAATTTGTTAGCGGAGGTAGGTAAATGCTGAACAATCGTGTACTCAAACTGGTTATGACCCTGTGCGCCATGCTGCTGCTGGTTTCCTGCAGCGGGCCGGAGGCAAAGAAGGCTAAATTCTTCACCAAGGGGAAGGCTCTTTACGAAAAGGGAGAGTACGTCAAGGCCAAGCTCGAGTTCAAGAACGCGGTCCAGATCGATCCAAAGTTTGCCGGAGCAATCCACATGCTCGGTATGGTCGCCCTGAAGGAAAACGATCTCAAGGGTGCCTACGGGTTGCTGACCAAGTCGGTGGAACTGGATTCGACCAACCGGGAGGCCCAGTACGAAATCGGCAAGATATTTTTGGCTGCACGCCAGCCGGATAAGGCCATGGAAAAGGTTGAACTGCTCCTGAAACAGGATCCGAAAAATGCCGACGCCCTGCAGTTAAAGGGCGCCGTACTGGTCAGCCGCAAGGAATACGACAAGGCCAGGGTGCACCTGGAGGCGCTGATCTCCCAGGGAATCAAGACTCCGGATGTGTTTCTCCTGCTGGCCTCAACCTATCTGCAGGCGGATGATGCCAAAGGTGGCGAGAACGCCATCCGGCGTGGTATGGAGGCCAATCCGAAATCCGTGGTGCTTCTGCTGACGCAGGCCGATCTCATGGCCCGGTTGAGTCGGGTCGATGAGGCGGTGACCCTGCTGAAAAAGGTCAGCGAGCTGGAGCCGGCCAAAACCGAGCATAAGCTGAATCTGGCCGGTCTGTACTGGGCTGCCGGGCGTGAGCCCCAGGCCGTTGAAACCCTTAAGCAGATCATTACGGTTGCGCCTGCTAACGAGGAGATCAGGACTCAAGTGGCCCTGTTTTACATGTCCCATAACAAATCGGCCGAGGCAGAGCGGGAACTTAAGGATGGCATCGCTCAGAACGCCAAGAGTTTCCGGCTCCGTTTCGCCCTGAGTGAACTATATCTTAATTCCAACCGTGTAGAACAGGGGATTGCCCTGCTGAAGGAGTGCATTCCACTGGAAAAGGCGTCCAATCCGGATGTCCTTAAGGCGAAAAATGCCCTGGCTAGGATCTATCTGGAGCGAAAGGATACCGATCAGGCCAAAAAGTATCTGGACGAGGTCATCAAGGATGATCCCAAGAGTGTTGATGCCCATTTCACCAAGGGTAACCTACACCTGATGAAGGGGGAGGGGGCCAATGCGGTGGCTGAATTCCGGACAGTCGTATCGGAAAATCCCCAGTCCATCCAGGGGTTCCTGCGCCTGGCCGAAGGGCACATGATGGGCAAGGAGACCAATCTGGCACTGGAAGGGCTGAAAACCGCCCAGAAGCTTGATCCCACTTCGCGCGACGTCCAGTTTGCCTTTGCCCGTTACTACGCTATGCAGAAGGATTTTAAAGGTGCTGAAGAGACCGTGCGCAAGGTCATCGAAAAGACACCGTCCGACCTGGAAGCCCGTGCCCTGCTGGGTGATGTTCTTGTCTCTGCGGGCAATGTCAAAAAGGCGGAGACGGAGTTTGCAGAGATCAAAAGACTGGCACCGCGGATTCCGATCGGTTATGTCAAGAGCGGTGAGCTCTTTATCAAGCAGGGAAAGATGGAACGAGCGGTTACTGAGTACGAACAGGCCCTGAAGGCCAATCCGCAATCGTGGCGGGTTGCCAATGACCTGGCGTTCCTGTTGGGTGAACTTTCCAGGGATCTTCCCCGGGCAGTAAAACTGGCAGAACAGGCCCTGACGCTGAAACCTGATGAGCTGACCGTGCAGGATACGTTGGGCTGGCTGTATCTTAAAAAAGGCGATTCGGCCAAGGCTATTGAACTGTTGAAACCGGTCCAGGCCAAGGCGCCCGAAGCGTCAGTCATCAATTTTCACCTGGGCATGGCTCTGTACAAAGCGGGTAAAATCCAGGAGGCAAAGGACATCCTCAAAAAAGCGCTTGCTCGTAAAGACGGCTTCCCGGGCAGGGATGTGGCTGAGCGTACCCTTGCCAGTATTTAGTCGGCACAATGGATTTATGAGATCGATAGAAGTGACAGAATAATTACATGGCTGTCATTTGTATGTAACCTTTGTGTGCTAGCGTGTGGCGGATAAACGTGCCGGACACAAATTACCAGTG